>JBCCZH010000537.1:0-1514 GCA_039188075.1 Pseudomonadota bacterium | reverse complement strand
TTCATCTGGGCCCGCGATTCAACCTGAAAGACGCCCAGTGAATCGGCCCGGCAAAGCATGTCATAGACGGCCGGATCCTCGGGCGGCAGCGTGGCCAGCGTGTAATCGAGGTTCAGATGCTGGCGCAGCAGATCAAAGGATTTGCGGATGCAGCTGAGCATGCCCAGCGCCAGAACATCCACCTTTAGTATTCCAAGGGTGTCGATATCATCCTTGTCCCAGGGGATGACCGTGCGCCCTTCCATGGTCGCATTCTCGACCGGGACCAGTTCGTCAAGACGCCCTTCGGTCATGACAAAGCCGCCGACATGCTGGCTCAGGTGACGGGGAAAGCCATTAATCTCTTGGCAAAGCGCCAGGGTCTGCATCAGCCGCGCATCACATGGATCAAGGCCGATCTCGTGCAGGCGCTGCATCTCTAGCCCGGAAGATCCCCAACCCCAGATTTGACTGGAAAGGGCGGCCACCGTGTCTTCGGTCAGACCCATGGCGCGACCAACTTCGCGGATCGCACGCTTGCCGCGGTAATGGATGACCGTCGCACAGAGCCCGGCCCGGTGGCGACCGTAGCGTTCATAGATGTGCTGGATCACTTCCTCTCGGCGTTCATGTTCGAAGTCGACATCAATGTCAGGGGGCTCGTCCCGCGCCTCGGAGACGAAACGCTCGAAGACCATCGTCCCGATTTCCGGGCTGACCGAGGTCACGCCGAGGGCGAAGCATACCACCGAGTTGGCCGCCGAACCGCGCCCCTGGCAAAGAATGCCGCGGCTGCGGGCGAAGGCGACCACATCGTGGACTGTCAGAAAATAGGGCTCGTAGTTGAGCTTGGCGATCAGGGCCAGTTCATGTTCGAGCATGGCGGCAACATTGTCCGGCACACCCGCCGGATAGCGCCATATGAGCCCTTCACGCGCCAGACGCGACAGGCGGACCTCAGCCGTCTCTCCCTGGCAGATCTCGGACGGATACTCATAGCGCAACTCATCCAGAGAAAACCTGCAGCGTTCGGCCACCGAAAGGCTTTGGGCCAGCGCACCGGGATGATCGGCAAAGAGAAGCCGCATATCGGAAGGTCCGCGCAGGCGACGCTCGGCATTGGCCTGTGCCTGCCGGCCAAGATCATCCACCCGGCACCCGACCCGGATCGCCGTCAAAACGTCAGCCAGACGGCGGCGCGAGGCCCGGTGCATCATGGGCATGGCTGTGGCGAGCGGCGGAATTCCAAGCCGCTCTGCAAGCTGGGCGAGGCGTTGGAAGCGTGCTTTGTCCTGACCGTCATAGGCCGGTGTGAGCGCCAGGCTGACATGTCCGGCAAAGCGGCGCGCCAGCCGCTGCGCCTGTGACACCCATTCGCCCGCGCCGCGACCCGCCGGCCCGATCTTTGGTGGCGTATGAAGGATCAGCTCTGCCCCTTCACCCCAGGCGAGAAGGTCCTCGAAATCCAGATTGCAGGACCCTTTCTCGGCCTGCAGCCGACCCTTTGAGATCAGGCGGCAAAGCCGGCCCCAGGC
>JBCCZH010000536.1:0-1516 GCA_039188075.1 Pseudomonadota bacterium | reverse complement strand
TGCCCTGAACATTGTCGCCAATGTTGGATCGCGGCCCGCATCGCTGATCTTCGGCTTCATGATCGCCACGGCGCTTCTATCGATGTGGATTTCCAACACGGCGACGACATTAATGATGGTGCCGATCGCGCTTTCGGCCGCTGCGGCGCTGAAGGATGATACCGGAAAGTTTGTTACCGCGCTGTTGCTCGGTGTTTGCTATGCTGCGTCGATTGGGGGCGTCGCGACACCACTTGGGACCCCCACCAACTTGATCGTAATCGACTGGCTACGGGAAAACGCCGGAACCTCGATTGGGTACCTAAAATGGATGAGCTTCGGCGTACCGGCGCTCGCCCTCCTTGTCCCGGTCGCGTGGTGGTCGGTGACACGCGGATTACCTAAACTCGAAGGCGGTGCCGCAGCTTTACTGGCAGTCCGCACTCAGCGCGATGGGTTGGGGGCGATCAGCGCACCAGAGGCACGCGCCGCCATTGTGTTTGGAACGGTTGCGTTTCTCTGGGTGGTGCGTGAACCGATCCAGCGTATTGGCGAGGCGCAAGGCTGGAATGCGCCATGGCTTTTCGCCATTGGCGATATGGGTATTGCCGTGGCTGGCGCAGTCGCCATGTTTCTCGTCCCGGCTGGCGGTCAGCAGAAGCGCGCCATCCTGCGCTGGGACGAAGCCGTCAAATTGCCCTGGGGCGTTCTGATCCTGTTTGGCGGCGGCATCAGTCTCGGTCAGGCCGTCACGCGCACAGGCATGTCGACCTGGATTGGGGACCAATTGACGACTTTGTCTGTCTTGCCACCCATCTTCTTTATTGCCGTTGTCGTCGCCCTGGTCATCTTCCTCACCGAATTGACCAGCAATGTCGCCACCATGACCACACTGGCCCCGATACTGGGCGCCCTTGCCGGGGCGATTGGCGCCGCACCGGAAAGCCTGCTGGCGCCGGCCGCAGTCGCCGCAAGCTGTGCCTTCATGCTGCCCGTGGCGACGGCGCCGAACGCGATCATCTATGCTACGGAAAAGGTTCCGATCGCACAGATGATCCAGCGCGGCGTCCGCATCAATCTGATCGGTATTGCGATCATCACAGCAATCGGGTTCTGGCTGGCGCCAATGGTGCTCTAAAGGCTATTTACAGGCGCAAGCGGCGTCTTCCTTGAGCTCGCCAAAGCCATCCCGGAAGAGACCTTCGACCGCATCAAGCGATTGCGCTGCGCCGTCACCTTCGGCGCTTAACTCAACCTCGCTGCCAATCCCAGCGCCAAGGCAGAGCAGATCCATGATCGATCGCGCGTCGGCACTCTCACCTTCGAAACTGACCGTGACCACCGCCGGCAATCCCAGCGCCAATTCCGCCAGTTTCGCCGAGGCCCGAGCATGTAGGCCCTTGCGATTGATGATTTCGGTCTGTCGCATTTCTCTACTCATTTGGTTCGGCTCATGACTTGCGATCCGATGCGGATATAGCGTTTTCCGGCATCACTGGCGGCTTGCACCGCTTCGTCGAGAGTCAGATCGGATCGG
>JBCCZH010000535.1:0-1520 GCA_039188075.1 Pseudomonadota bacterium | reverse complement strand
TGTTAATGGGATTGGGCAAATGAGCAGGAAATCGGTGCGCTGGGGCGCAGACATTGGCTATCAATCAGCCATCAAGACGTTCAAAGGCAATGAGTCGCTGCGCAAGCATGGTCTGAAAGGCAAGCTGGCGGAAGGCGATCTCAGCTTCAGTCGGGGTCGGACCCGCAAGATCGCGCAAGCTGATGCCGAGGATGCCGTGCCGGCCTCGGAAGCAATTACCGAAGATCAGTGGAGCGAGCGCGAGCAGGAAATTGCCGAACGCGCTGGCGGTGTCCGCCGCGGTCTCGAAACCTGGATGAGCGGCACCATGGCGAGCGTGCGCAATTTCATCCAGGACTGCACACCTGCTGATATCCATCCCGAGCATTTGCGTGAAGTGATCAAGGCCGAAGAGAATGAGTTCCGGCATTATGAAGTCGATGACGCCGAATCGGCGCGCGATCATCACGATGCGACCGTGATCGAGCTGCAGCATTTCAAACAGCAGCATGGCGACCGGATCGGCAAGCGGACCCCCGACATCAAGAAGAATGTCGAACAGACCCTCGCCATTCTCTTATTGATCATGATTGTCGAAGGCTGTTTCAATGCGCTCCTGTTCAAGGACGCGCAGTCGTCTGGCCTGATGGGCGGCATGATGGTCGCGTTCGGCATCAGTGCTGTCAACGTCATGACCGGCGTGCTCGCCGGCTTTTTCGGGCTTCGTTATCTCAATCATCCGGACCGCGGGTTCCAGATTGCAGGCGGCGTGATTGCCGGATTGCTGATCGTGTTTGGCATCATGCTCAATTTCTTCATCGCGCATTTCCGCGATGCGGTCGAAGTCGCGCTGCACGCAGCCCAGGAATCAGGATCGCTGGCCGGATTCTCAATGTTTGATATCGCGCCAGGCGCAGTGATTGCGAGCATGTTCCCGAACATTTTTGCGCTCAATTCGTTGGTTGCCATTGCACTTCTGCTGATCGGTCTGACGATTTTCGGAGTGGCCGTCTATGAAGGTTATGACCGGATTTCGGATCGCTATCCTGGTTATGGCCGGGTCTGGCGCAAGGAACGTCTGGCTTATGAACAACGCCAGGCCGTGCGTAATGGCGTACGCGATGATCTGTCGGATTATTTCACCCGCTGCCGCTTCTGGTTCGAGACCCAGCACAAACGCCACACAGCGGCGAAGCGTGAGATCGAGAAATCGCTCAACGTGCTCGAAGCCTATCGCGATCGCGCGGTGGGGATTGCCGCGAAAGCTGGCGATCAGGAACGTTCGCTGAAAATTGCCTATCGCCAGGCGCATCGCCGGGCCCGCAACAAGTTCCGGGACAAGCTTGGTGAGCAGGCCGCCATTCCGGCCTATTTTGACGAGATCGTCACGCCCAATTTGCCCGGCTTCGACCTGACCAAGGAACGCGAGCAGGCCAATGCAGCAATCAAGACGATTGAGCAGAATCTGACCGCCATCAACCTCACGCGCGAATGGCTCGAAACCCATATTCAGAGTGTCCAGAAAGGACTCTCATCCATCC
>JBCCZH010000534.1:0-1526 GCA_039188075.1 Pseudomonadota bacterium | reverse complement strand
CGCGTGAAGATCAAGCTCAGCGTCACGAATCTCAGCCCCTTCTTCGGCGCGCATGTCTATTCCTCGGAGCAAGTGGCGAACGGAAAGCCCGCACCCGACCTGTTCCTGCTGGCCGCACGTGAACTCTCGATCGATCCGCGCGCCTGTCTGGTCATAGAAGACAGCGTCCACGGCGTGATGGCCGCGCACGCGGCTGGTATGGCCGTGATCGGGTTTACCGGTGGCGGCCATGCCGACAGTGCCATGGCCGACCGACTGCGTTCAGCCGGCGCCACGGCGATTGCCAACAGCCACCAGGAGGTCCAGCAGATGTGGCAATCGGGATTTGACCTCGCTTAAGTCGCGTCCGGCTGAAGCTTGTCCATGGTGCGCAGCTCAAAGTCGCTGGCATCGTGGCGCTCGGGCAGCTGGCTGGACGGCTCACCCCAGACACGATTGACCATGCGACCGCGTTGCACGGCGGGGCGGTCCATCAACTGATCGGTCCAGCGATTGACGTGCTTGTATTCATGCACGGAGAGGAATTCGGCGGCCTCGTACAAAACGCCTTTGGCCAGTGATCCATACCAGGGCATGATCGCCATGTCGGCAATCGAGTAGTCGCTGCCGGCCATATATTCATTGTCTGCCAGGTGACGGTCGAGCACATCCATCTGGCGCTTCACTTCCATGGCGAAGCGGTTGATCGGATATTCCATCTTGAACGGCGCATAGGCATAGAAATGGCCAAACCCGCCGCCGAGATAAGGTGCAGACCCCATTTGCCAGAACAGCCAGTTCATCGCCTCGGTGCGCGCCTTGTGATCCTCGGGCATGAAGGCACCGCCAAACTTTTCAGACAGATAGACCAGGATTGAGGCACTCTCGAAGACCCGCGTCACGGGATCGGTCGTATGATCCGCCATGACCGGAATTTTGGAATTCGGGTTGAGGTCGACATAACCGGATCCGAACTGATCGCCTTCGCCAATATTGATCAGCCAGGCATCATATTCCGCGCCTGTGTGCCCGGCTGCCAGCAGCTCCTCGAGCATGATCGTGACCTTGACCCCGTTTGGCGTCGCCAGGGAGTAAAGCTGGATCGGATGTTTGCCGACTTGCAAGTCCTTGTCATGCGTCGGGCCTGCAATCGGCCGGTTTATGTTGGCAAAGCGTCCACCACTCTCACTGTCCCAGGTCCAGACTTTTGGGGGGGTATATTCTGTATCAGCCACGAGGCGCTCTCCTTTTTCGGTTCCTGCGCAGTTTTATCCTACCTTACATAAGCGCGTGCCCTCGCGACAGCCTAGGCCCAGAAATGGAATAGGGTCTATGCGAACCCTGGGTGAGCCATGCATGCTGCCCGAAACGCACAGAATGGGAGCCTGGCAGATGACCGACCTTGTGACACGACATGATGAAGACGGGCTGTGTTGGCTGACGCTCAACCGTCCTGACAAACTGAACTCCCTGACCGTGGGCATGTTCAGGGAATTGCGCCAGCACGTCATCGATCTGCGCAAGGATGAAAGCATTGGCTGCGTCAT
>JBCCZH010000533.1:0-1531 GCA_039188075.1 Pseudomonadota bacterium | reverse complement strand
TCTGATTCAAAGCAAACCCGGCTGCCGTCGGGCGCATAGGAAGGCGAGGTCTCAATTCCCGGCCCGCGTGTCAGGCGACGCAATTGGCGGGTCGGCAGGTCCATGGTGAACACATCGGTATTGCCGGCCTCGGCCATGCTCATGATCACCTGGCTGCCATCGGGCGAAAAGCGCGGCGCGAACGACATGTTCGGAAAGTCGCCTAGCACTTCCTGGCGGCCCGACTCGATGTCGAACAGGTATACGCGCGGCTTCCGGTTGTAATAGGCCAGATAGGTGATCTGCTGGACCCGGGGCGAGAAGCGCGGGGTCAGAACGAGCACGCTGCCATCAGTTAGAAATCTGTGACCTTCGCCATCTTGATCCATCATCGCCAAGCGCTTGACCCGACGGTCGGCCGGTCCGGTCTCTGAGATATAGACAATGCGCGTGTCGAAATAGCCTTCATCGCCCGTGACCCGGCGGAAGATAGCATCGGAAATCTGGTGGGCTATGCGCCGCCAGCGATCTTCATCGGAAGAAAGTCTCAGGCCAACGAGTTGGATCTGCGACAGCGTGTCCCAAAGCCGGAATTCCACCCGAATGCGGCCATCCGACGCCGTATCGACACGCCCGGAAACAAGAGCCTGGGCATCGATGATGGTCCAGTTGGAAAATGACGGTCCGGCCTGAAGTTCTTCAGGGCTCTGGCTGAAGGCGGACTTGTCGATCGGTCTGAACAGGCCGGACCGCCGCAAGTTCGACGCGATCACTTCCGAAACTTGTTGTGCCAATTCGGGCGGCACGCCTTCGCCGGGGAAGAAATCAGAGACGGCGATGGGCAACGGGTCCAAGATACCTTGGTTGATGTCCACGCGAATTTCGCCGCTGGCCGGTCCCGGAATTAATCCAGCGAGACCGGCGCCTCCGGCTAGGGCCAACATTGAGCGCCTCGGAAGCTCTACGCTACCTCCAACGCCAAGCGGCGACAGTGGTTGAACAACCAGGCGATTTTCCTGCCGTTTGATCATGATCTGTTGCGTTTGGTTATCGGCGGAGTGGTGAGTAACGGGTAAGGCTTAACACAATGTCTTCATGGCACGGGATCTCTCAATCATCCCGACATCAAAGTTCGTCAGAACATCAAAGACGGATCGAAATTCAACACCATCACACCACCACCCTCTTCGTACCGTTCAGCGGTAAGGGGCAGCGGCTGACAGGTCGGATTCCGAACCGCTCGTAGCGCTCTATCCGCAGCAGAGCGGTAATTTGCGTCAGAATTATAGCGACGTTGATCAACCACTTCCGCTGACTTCACAGTGAAGTCAGGATTGAGTTGCGCACGGATTTCAACGGCCTCGGGCTCGCGCGCGTTAATGTCGACATTCCAGCAGCCGCGAATTCTGTCACGAATCTGGTCTTCTTCACCGCTTGTGAGCCTTATTTCCCGACCGCCTGTTGGGCGGGTTGGAGCCGGCTGGCTGGCTGAAATGGCCCGATTGAGGATGTCCTCCAGCGGATTGGTTTCCGGCTCAGGTTCTGGCGCCGG
>JBCCZH010000532.1:0-1536 GCA_039188075.1 Pseudomonadota bacterium | reverse complement strand
TTCGGCGATCCAGCAGGCATAGTTCGGATCATTGGAGGTGATATAGGCCTTGTAGACTTCAGGCGCATGCTCATTGCGGCAATGCGCGATCAGGTCCGGGCCGGGAATGGTTTCGCTATAGCTTTCCAGGAACGTGGCCGCGCCAACCACCCCGAGCGCATATTCATCGCCCGGGACGGCTGGTCGAATGTTGATCCCGATCGCCAAATCAGCCTGCGGCCATGGCTTGTTCAAAATTCTGGCCAACAGCGTTGAGGAAGCCTTCCGTGGTCAGCCATTCCTGTTCCGGGCCAACCAGCAAAGCCAGATCCTTGGTCATCTGACCGCGCTCAACCGTCTTGATGATCGTGTCTTCAAGCTTCTGAGCGAAGGCTGTGACTTCTGGCGTATTGTCCATCCGGCCGCGATGCTGCAGGCCGCGCGTCCAGGCAAAGATCGAGGCGATCGAATTGGTCGAGGTCGCTTCGCCTTTCTGGTGGTTGCGATAGTGACGGGTCACTGTGCCGTGGGCGGCTTCGGCTTCAACCGTCTTGCCATCCGGGGTCATCAGAACCGAGGTCATCAGGCCGAGCGAGCCATAGCCCTGGGCCACGGTATCAGACTGCACATCGCCATCATAATTCTTACAGGCCCAGACATAACCGCCGGACCATTTCATCGCGGCGGCGACCATGTCGTCGATCAGGCGGTGCTCATAGGTGCCGCCAAACTCGTCGAACTGATCCTTGAATTCCGTGTCGAACACTTCCTGGAAGATGTCCTTGAAGCGGCCATCATACTTTTTCATGATCGTGTTCTTGGTCGACAGATAGACCGGCCATTTGCGCTGCAGGCCATAATTCATGCTGGCGCGGGCAAAATCGCGGATCGATTGATCGAGATTATACATGCCCATGGCAATGCCGGCTTCAGGGAAATCGAAGACTTCATATTCCTGGCTGTCGGAGCCGTCCGCGGCTTCCCATTTCATGGTCAGCTTGCCGGCGCCAGGCACCAGAAAGTCGGTGGCTTTATACTGGTCACCAAACGCGTGACGGCCGACCACGACGGGCTGGGTCCAGCCTGGGACCAGACGCGGCACATTATTGATCACGATGGGCTCGCGGAACACAACGCCGCCGAGAATGTTACGGATCGTACCATTCGGGCTGCGCCACATTTTCTTCAGACCAAACTCTTCGACCCGGGCTTCATCCGGCGTGATGGTCGCACACTTAACAGCGACACCATATTGTTTGGTGGCGTTGGCCGCATCAATGGTGATCTGGTCATCGGTTTCGTCCCGAGACTCGATCGAGAGGTCGTAATATTTCAGGTCAACATCGAGATAGGGATTAATGAGTTGATCCTTGATCATCTGCCAGATGATGCGGGTCATTTCATCGCCATCCATCTCGACGATTGGATTTTCGACCTTGATCTTTGCCATGCGAGCTATTCCTTTGCCTTATAACGGTTTGCGAGGGCCTATAGCAGGTCTATGGGAGACGTCAAAAGGAGAGCGGACATTGCTAAACTGGAAGGTGATCTTGATGG
>JBCCZH010000531.1:0-1545 GCA_039188075.1 Pseudomonadota bacterium | reverse complement strand
TGATCGAGACCATGCGCTCCGGCCATATTCGTACCGCCCGCGCCAAAGGGTTGAGCGAGCGCGATGTGGTGATGAAGCACGCCCTGCCCTCCGCCATTCTGCCGCTGGTTTCTTATGTCGGCCCCGCCATGGCCCGCGTCATGACCGGTTCGCTGGTGATTGAACGGATCTTTGGCCTGCCGGGCATGGGCTCCTATTTCGTCGATGGTGCGATCAATCGCGACTATACATTGGTGATGGGCGCCTTGATCATCTACGCCACGCTTATCGTCTTGTTCAATTTGCTGGCCGATATTCTTTACGCCCTGCTCGATCCGAAGGTGAAGTATGACTGATACGATGGACCTGACCGGCCGTAAGGAAGCCGTTGAGACTGCCATTCAGGGCGGACGCTCGCTTTGGGACGACGCCAAGGCGCGCCTGTTCCGCAACAAGGCGGCTGTCGCCTCGATGTGGATTTTGGGCATCATGGTGGTGATTGCTCTGATTGGCCCGATGGTTTGGGTCCATAAATACAATACGATTTCAACGAATGTTGAACTCGCCCCGACCTTTGAAAATCTCCATTTGCTTGGCACTGATCAGCAAGGCCGAGACAGTTTGGCACGCCTGATGATCGGCTTGCGCATTTCTCTCGCCGTCGGGATGGTGGCGACGATCGTGTCCCTGATCATCGGCGTCACCTGGGGCGCCGTGGCCGGATTTGTCGGCGGACGCGTCGACAATATCATGATGCGCTTTGTCGACGTGCTCTATGCCATGCCATTCATCTTCTTCGTGATCCTTCTGCTGACCGTATTCGGACGCAATATCATTCTGATCTTTGCCGCCATTGGCGCCGTCGAATGGCTGACCATGAGCCGGATCGTGCGCGGTCAGACGCTGGCCATCAAGAATATGGAATTCATCGAAGCCGCCCGCGCCACCGGCGTGCCCTTCTTCACGATTATTCGGCGGCATATCTTGCCAAACGTGGTCGGGCCTGTTGCGGTCTATGTGACCTTGACCATTCCTGTGGTGATCCTGGCAGAGAGCTTCCTGTCCTTTCTCGGCCTTGGCGTGAATGAGCCGCTGACCTCGCTTGGTGTGCTGATCTCTGACGGCGCCAAGGAGATGCAGGACAAGCCCTGGATGCTGCTGGCGCCGGCGCTGACCATGATGATCACGCTGCTTTGCCTGAACTTCATTGGCGATGGCTTGCGCGACGCACTGGATCCGAAGGATCGCTAAGTTCGCCTGACGCGGCCGCATCCCTTGCCTCGTCACGCTCTATGGTTACACATGTAGCGCACGGTAAGTGATGGAGAGTCCCAATGTTGCGCTGGCTGGTTCCCGGAATGATTGCCCTCGGATTGGCAGGATGTGAGACCGCAACGTCAGTTGCAGCCTCTTCTACTTCAGCTCCCGTGACGGACATAACAGTCGAGGCGGCTGATGGCGTCACCGTTTTCGGCACGACTTATTTCGGTTCGCTGCCAGACACCGCGCCGCTCATCATTCTGTTTCATCAAGGCGGATCAAACGCCCGCGCGGAGTATGAACCGC
>JBCCZH010000530.1:0-1547 GCA_039188075.1 Pseudomonadota bacterium | reverse complement strand
GCTTGATCGAACAGACCTTGCCGCAAGCCCGCTTCAAGGCCGATGCCTGGTTCCTGGATGGCTTCAGCCCGGCCAAAAACCCCGCCATGTGGCATGACGATCTCTGGCCGCTGATCGCTGAACGATCGAATCCTGGCGCACGTGCGGCAACCTTCACGGTCGCAGGCGCCGTGCGGCGCGGCTTGGCTGATGCAGGTTTCACAGTCGAGAAAAAGCCCGGGCATGGCCGCAAGCGCGAGCGGCTCGAAGCCAGACTTAAGCCTGACGCGCAGAGACTAAAAAGAGCACCCACAACCCAGCCGAAAGTTGCCATTATCGGCGCCGGTATTGCCGGCGCCTGCCTCGCCGCCGCACTCACAGACCGCGGCGCCAAGGTCAGCGTGTTCGATCAAGCGCCAGGCTTGGCGCAAGGGACCAGCGGCAATCCTCTGGCTCTGGTCATGCCGAGACTGGATGCCGCCGATACGGTTCAGGCGCGGCTTCTGATCGACGCCTATTTAAGCGCGCAAGCCTTCTACGAAGGACGCCCTGGAGTGATCAGGACCGAAACCGTGCACAGGCCCCGCGATGCGGCAGAGCGGCTGCGGTTTGAGAAACTGCTCGCAGATCCTCCGCTCGGACTCGAACAGTTGGAGGCCTTGCCGCAAGGCGGGCTGCTGCACAAAGGCAGCCTCGTCATCGAACCCGCGCTCTTGCTCCCTGATTTACTCAAAGGGATTGAGGTGGAATGGGCGACCGAAGCGACGCTGGACCTCGATGAGAGGACTGTGAATGGGCGCGCATTTGATGCGATACTGCTCGCCAATGGTTGGCAGATGCAGGACCAATTGCCTGAATTGGGTCTGGTCGGACGGCTGGGTCAGATCGAATGGCTGGAGTCCGAGATTGATGCGCCTGCCAGCGCGATAGCGGCGGGACCTTACGCGGTCGCCTCCGGTCACAAACGTCTCTGGGGGGCGACGTTTGAACAGCATGCTGGCGGCGCGCCGCGGGTCAGCGAGGCAGCACGCGCCGAGAACCAGGAATCGCTGGAACAGCTCGCGCCTTATTGGTGGCAAGAGGCACAAAGACAGCAAGCCATGTCGAGAGCTGGTGTTCGCGCCACCACGGCGGATCGTTTGCCAATCATCGGGGCGTGGCCTGATCGCCCAGCCTTGATCGCTGATCGCCACCAACTGGAACGGGCCACCTGGCAAGTCGCGCCTGATGCTTACGGAAAAACCGGTCTCTTCCTTGCTGGCGGGTATGGCTCACGCGGCTTCACCTGGGCGCCCTGGGCCGCCGCGATCCTTCGGGCTCAGATCTTTAATGATCCGAACCCGGCACATTCTGACGCCTTGCGCGCAATTGTGCCGATTCGGCATTCCCTGCGTGCAATCAAACGGAAAAAGCCCGAATAAGCGCGCGTTCAGGCTGAAATAACTCACCCGAAATCCGGGTGATCCCGGCATAATTCGCCCAGAATGCGAGCAGAGCTTTATTGACAGCGCTGACTATCAGTTTTGACAGCGTTTACCTCGCGCGCGGGGGTGGCAATGGCCAAACGC
>JBCCZH010000529.1:0-1556 GCA_039188075.1 Pseudomonadota bacterium | reverse complement strand
GGATATCGCGCTCGACGTTGTGTATGAAGATGACGCCCTGATCGTCGTGAACAAACCGGCTGGCATGGTCGTGCACCCCGCGCCGGGCTCTCCATCCGGGACGCTGGTGAATGCGCTGCTTGGCAGGGATGGCGCGCTGTCTTCGGTCGGAGGTGTCGCCAGACCCGGCATCGTGCACCGCATCGACAAAGACACGTCCGGCCTGATTGTCGTCGCACGTACAGATGGCGCCCACGCTGCACTGGCGCGCCAGTTCGCCGCGCATACCGTGATCCGCGAATACCGAGCGATCTGTCTCGGCGTGCCGGATCCGGCGGCGCCCCGCCTTCTGGGGCTGCGCGGGGTCAGCGCCGAACCTGGCGGAACGCTGAAGATCACGTCTGAGCTGGCACGCCACAAAGCCGACCGACAGCGCCAAGCCGTTGTCTGGTCCGGCGGACGCCATGCCGTGACCCGTGTGCGGGTTATGCGGCGGCTGGGCAAAGACGGTGCGACCGCCATGGTGGCATGCAGGCTCGAGACCGGTCGCACGCACCAGATCCGTGTTCACATGCACTATATCGGCCATGGGCTGATTGGCGATCCGGTTTATGGCGGCAAGCGCCGTTTGTCTGACAAGGCCGCTGGGGCCACTGAGGCGATGGCCTTTCCTCGCCAGGCGCTGCATGCCGCGACCCTGGGGTTTCGCCACCCCAATACGGGCACCGAACTTTCATTTGAGGTGCCTCTGCCCCATGACATGTCTGTGCTTTTAGATGCTCTCTGCGCGTAACGGACGGGCAATTGTGCGTGAGCGCAGGTCTGTCAGGGTGGCCTGAGCAGAGTATTAAGGTTAAGTTAAACGTCAGGTGATAGCGATAACTTGAACCGGGCAGTTTAGATACATATCTCCGATGTTAAGACCAGCAACATTGCTGGAAAGGAGGGACTTATGGCCAATTACGAAAATCTCCCGGCTCCTTCGCCAGAGGGTGGCCTGAACCGTTATTTGCAGGAAATCCGCAAGTTTCCGATGCTTGAGCCAGAAGAGGAATACATGCTGGCCAAGGCATGGGTGGAACGCGAAGACAGCGGGTCGGCCCACAAGCTCGTGACCAGCCACCTGCGGCTGGCGGCAAAGATTGCAATGGGATACCGCGGCTATGGTCTGCCGCAAGCAGAAGTCATTTCGGAAGCGAATGTGGGCCTGATGCAGGCGGTCAAGCGCTTCGACCCTGAGAAAGGGTTTCGCCTTGCGACCTACGCCATGTGGTGGATCCGCGCGTCGATCCAGGAATACATCCTGCGGTCCTGGAGCCTGGTCAAGCTTGGCACGACCAGCGCGCAGAAGAAGCTGTTCTTCAACCTGCGCAAGGCGAAAGCGCGCATCGGTGCGCTGGAAGAAGGCGATCTTCGACCTGAGAACGTCAAGCGCATCGCGAATGATCTTGGTGTGACCGAGGATGAGGTGATCTCGATGAACCGCCGGCTTTCGGGCGGCGACGCATCTCTGAATGCCACTATCGGCTCGGAAGACGACAGCGCAATGCAGTGGCAGGACTGGCTTGAAGACGAAG
>JBCCZH010000528.1:0-1571 GCA_039188075.1 Pseudomonadota bacterium | reverse complement strand
CGGCCCAGACATACCAGTCTGCGCGCGGGTTCTGGCGGCTTGAACGACTCTCAATGAACCAGTCATGGTGATCAGATGTATGCGAATAGACCTGGTCGATAATGACTTTCAGGCCCAGCTTGTGCGCCTTTTCAACCACCGCGTCGAAGTCTTCCAGCGTTCCGAAGATCGAATCGACATCGCAAAAGTCAGCAACGTCATAACCATAATCCGCCATCGGCGAGGTGAAGAAAGGCGAGATCCAGATCCCGTCCACGCCAAGTGAGGCGACATGATCCAGTCCCTGCAAAACCCCTTTCAGGTCTCCGATGCCGTCGCCATTGGTATCCCGAAAGCTGCGCGGATAGATCTGGTAGATCACCGCGCCCTTCCACCAGGGCAATTGGCTTAGATCCGCCGGCATCGTCGAACTCGCTGCGTCAGCCACACTCATCATTACTCGACCTCGAACTCCGACTTGCAAACAACAACATCCAGGGCCGGTACGGAAACCGAATAGCTGCCCGGCGCCGTCACATTGACTGCACACTGCCCACTCAAAGCAGAAAACGTCATGGCACGACCATCGACCGCGACATTGATATCGCGCGATTCTTCTTCTGCATTGATTGCGACCACAATCTCAACGCCTGCCTCATAATCAATCCGGGAAAATGCGAAGACACTGTCTTCGCGATGCGCCAGACGGGTAATCTGCTCACCACGCCGCAGGGCCGGTTCGGCCGAGCGGATGCCGGCAAAACCCTTGATCGCCAGATAGAGCGGATGCGAGGTATCGAAATTGCTGTCGGCCGTCGTCGCATCGGTCGCGATCAGGTCATTGTCATTATACAGGGCCGTCTGGCTCGGGAACATATTCTCGCGCGCCAGTCGGTCCCAACCATCCGACACAAACCCTTGCTCATCGCCATAATAGACCGTCGGCACGCCGCGCCCGAAAAACATCAGCGCATTGGCAAGACGCACACGCGCGAACATTTCATCATCGCTCATTTCAGGATCGGCGGCGCGCAGGAAGCCCGCAAAGCGACCCATATCATGATTGCCGAGGAAGGTTGGCAATTGCCGCGCCGTCTCGGCGCCTTTGTCATAAATGACATCTGCCCGATACAGCTCATCCATGAACAGGCCGGGCTTGCCATCGACAATCAGGCCCTGGGCGCTGGATTGGAAGGCAAAATCGAGAACGGTCGGCAGACCGGCTGCTGTCGTGAAACGGGCGAGATGTTGCGGCTTCTGACCGTCAACATAGACTTCTCCAAACATGTGGAAGTGATCAATCCCGAGATCAGAGGCATGCTCGAGAATGGCGGGCGCGAAGGTTTGCCAGAATTCGTCACGGACATGTTTGGCCGTATCTATACGGAAACCGTCAATATTGTATCGCGTGATCCAGTCCTTGTAGATGTCGACCATTCCCTCGACCACGCGCGGATGCGCCGTGTTGAGATCGTCGAGACCAGCGAAATCCCCATAGAGGGAATCCTCATCGATGAAATCCGTGTCGCCCCGATTGTGATAATAGATCGGGTCATTCAACCATTCCGGAACTTTCACGCCCTTGAATTGAT
>JBCCZH010000527.1:0-1578 GCA_039188075.1 Pseudomonadota bacterium | reverse complement strand
GCGAGACCTTTGCGGCCCTGCCGAAAGGCGCCTATCTGATCAACGCGGCGCGAGGCGGCCATCTGGTCGAAGACGACTTGATCCCGGCGATGGGGGGGGGCTGTCTGTCCGGCGCGACACTCGATGTTTTCCGGACCGAGCCCTTGCCGGGTGACCATCCTTTTTGGACACACCCCAGCATAACCATCACGCCCCACGATGCCTCTATGACACCGGTGGAAAGCGGTGCACGCCATGTCGTGCGGCAAATTGAGCGCTATGAGAAGGGCGAGCCGCTCGAACATCTGGTCGAACGGTCCCGCGGCTACTGAACCGCCGACAGCCGTTTCCGGGCGGTAATGCCCCGCCCCTGACTGTCGGACCGGCGAACGATCTCCTCCACATCACGGAGCGGATTGACCGTAACCGCCATATGCGTGGCGTTGGCATGCAGGAGATGGGTGTCGTCAACCATCAGCCCGACATGACCTGGAAAGAAAACGAGATCTCCGCGCATGAAGGGCGCGCCGGCCGCCACCAGGTCACCCAGGGAAGCGGCTTGTTGATCGGAATCTCGGGGGCAGGCGTACCCGGCCATGATCAGGGCAAGTTGAACAAGGCCAGAGCAATCCAGGCCCGCCACCGTACAACCGCCCCAGCCATAGGGCGCTTGGGCAAAGCGATCCGCCGTGGCCACGAAGTCCGGGAACTCGGTGTCGGCGCTCGCGATCCAGTTTTCGTGGGTCCAGCCGCCGCTGGCCAGCTGGACGTAGGGCCCAGAGCGTTCCTGCACCTCAATCCGCGCGGCCATGGGCAACCAGCCGCGAACCGCCGACTTCAGGTCCGGGGCCGCGAATATCAGCGCCCGCGGCGCGCTGATGCGAAAGGCTTGATTATCCTTGCCCCCCGGTTCACCCAGCGCGCTTGCCTCCACATAGCCGACATAGCCATCCCGGCTGAGCTGTGCCCAAGCCCAGCCATCTTTGATCTCAAAGACCCAAAGGGCCTCGCCAAACAGGGCTTCGGATGTTTGGCCAGCCTCTGGGTGTGGCGCCGACCGGATGGGTGTTCGGTGCGCGGTGAGTGAATGGGCCTTGCCGGAAACAAACCGAGCGGCCGAGACCTGGCCTTGCAGTTTCGCGTCGGCTAGGTCGTCACGATAGGCGTGTGTTCGTGGATCAAGCAGCGCGTCGGGTTCGCGTGGCAAAGGCGCCAGCCAGAATGTCGCCCAGGTCGTTCAGAAAGACCGAGCCCTTTACGGTTCGCTGAACCAGCACATTGCGCCGGTCGGCGGGATCGATCTTTCTGCGCACCAGACCGAGATCGCATAGGCGATCCAGCGCTCGGCTGACGGCCGGCTTTGAGATCTCCAGCGTCTTCGACAGGCCCCGCACGGTCGGGGGTTCCGGCGCCAAATAGATGGTCAGCAGGATCGCAATCTGGCGCATGGACAGATCGACGCCTTGGGTCGCTACCAAGATGTGGCATCCGGTCCGCATCGCCACCAGAGCGTCACGTGATCGCGAAGAATCGTTCGATTGAACGTTCGGATCTGACTCGCTCGTTTGGGCTATATCGCTCATAGCCTTCCATCCAAAG
>JBCCZH010000526.1:0-1605 GCA_039188075.1 Pseudomonadota bacterium | reverse complement strand
TGGGGAGGTAGAAAACATGGCAAACGCCCAAAGCATCATTCTTCATCAATTCGATCGCTCGCCTTTTTCGGAGAAAATCCGTCTGGCTCTGCGCATGAAGAATCTCGGCTGGGCGGCTGTGGAAATTCCCTCAATCATGCCCAAGCCGGATCTGACGCCTCTGACCGGCGGTTATCGCCGGACGCCGGTCATGCAAATCGGTGCCGACATATTCTGCGACACCTCCATCATGCTGACCGAGCTGGAGACAAGGTTCCAGATCCCGGCGCTGAACCTGCCGGGTCATGAGGGCATTGGAAAAATGGTCGCGGGCTGGACCGATGGTAAATGGTTTCAAACCAGCGTTGCCGTCATTTTCGGCGCGATCGGCGAACACATGCCGCAAGAATTCATCGACGATCGCACCAAGATGTCGGGGCGCGCGTTTGACATTGAAGGCATGAAAGCCGCCGCCCCGTTCATGCGCGATCAATGGCGCAGCCAGCTGCTCTGGATCGAAGAGCGCCTCGCGGGGGGACGCCTGGCTGGCACGGGTGACTGGCTGGTCGGAACCAAGCCCGGCATGGTGGATGTCCACGCCTTCATGAATCCCTGGTTTGTTGAAAAGAACGTTCCAGACTTCCTCGAAACCTGTTTCGAACATGCGCCGCTGACCAGGGACTGGTATCGCCGCCTGAAGGAATTCAAGGGCCAGGCCCCTGAAGAGATTAGCGGTGAAGCCGCGGTCGAGATCGCGCACGCGGCCGCGCCGCGCCTGAAAGCCGCCTCAACCGCTGGCGACTTGCGAGATTTCGAGCCAGGCGATCGCGTCGCCATTGCCGCCGATGATTATGCCAAGGACTGGGTCGAGGGTGACCTCGTGATCGCCAACGCGGATCGTGTGATTATCGCCCGGCAGGATGACCGGGCTGAAAATCTGCACGTGCACTTTCCCCGGGTTGGTTACGTCTTGCGCAAGGCATAGCCTGCGTCTTCGGCAGCCGGTTCGTCACCGGCAATCAGGACATCCGCGAAATAGTGATTGCGATCCCGGTGCCCGGCTTCGTCTTCGCGCACCGCGATCACGACATCGCGCAAGCGGGCATTGGCGGGCAGATTCCAATAATCAATGGCGAGTTGCGGCGCGGGAATATTGTCCAGACGGCCCTCATCAATCTCGCGCAGATAATGCGTGTAGCTGGTCACCGCTTCCTCTTCGAAATAGCCGATGACCCTATGAGCCGTTTTCGGCGCGAACAGATAGAGGAAGAAGTAGAAATTGTAGAAAATTGCCTGCGCAATCATAATCAGGCCGCGCTCGAACAGGGTTGGCTGAGCGACCTGAATGAAGGTCATCAGGTGCATGCGTTCATTCTCAGCTTCGTCGAGCAATTCCTTGACCCAGCCCTGATCATCTCGCATCCGCCGGATGGCCCGCAAATGCTGCAACAGACCCGCGACCATTCCAGGTACTGCCGCGACGGTTTCCAGCACGACCGCCCTGTGGCCATAACGTTTACGGAAGAAGAGATCCGCAAAGAAGCGCAGGAATTTTACAAAGGCAAACGCGATGCGATCGCGCAGACCTTCCGGCTTTCTGTGGGGTTCGACATAGTCCATTGCGGG
>JBCCZH010000525.1:0-1606 GCA_039188075.1 Pseudomonadota bacterium | reverse complement strand
GCGACCGTTCCTCCGAGGAAAAACTGGCGCGCGTTATTCGGGCCGGAAAGACGCTCAAGGCCGCGGGCCTGATGAAGGACTGAGCCTTCGGCTTGCCGAAATGCAAAAATCAGAGCAATTTCAAGGCATGGAAGAGACGCCAAAGCTCTCATATGCGGCCTATTTTGATCACCCGCTCAAACGCGGCATGGTCCGCACAATTGAGCGACTCTCCGGCCAGCCTTATCTGCAAAAACTCTATGAGACTTATCGCGCTGACCTGACGCATGAGCCATTCTTTGCCGCGGCGATCAAACTGCTCGATCTTGATGTCGAGTTCAGCTCGCGGCGCCTGGCGCAAATCCCTGCGACGGGTCCTCTGGTCATTGTCGCCAATCACCCGTTCGGCGTGCTCGATGGTTTGCTGATTTCCTGGCTGGTCTCGCTACGTCGGCAGGACTTCAAAGTGCTGACCAACGCGGTATTGGACGGCGCGCCCGAGGCGCGGGAATGGCTGCTGCCGATCGATTTCGCCAATACCAAGGAAGCCCGGGCGACCAATATTGCCACGCGGGCTGAAAGCCTCGATCGTCTGAACAATGGCGAATGTATTATCGTATTTCCAGCCGGCGGCGTTTCGACGTCGCCGACGCCGTTCAGCCGGTCCGCTGTCGATGACACCTGGAAACCCTTCACCGCAAAACTGATCAGCCGCAGCGAGGCACATGTCACACCGATCTTTTTCGAGGGGCAGAATTCCCGTCTGTTTCAATGGGCCAGCCATATGTCGATTGAGCTGCGGCTCGCCTTGATCTTCCGGGAAGTGAAGCGTCGGGTCGGCACCGCAATTCCAGTTCATATCGGCGAGACACTGACCCCTGACATTCTGGCGACCGCAGGCAAGCGACAGGAATTGATGAATTTCCTGCGCGACCAGACCTATCAAATGGCACCAAGCCGGCAGCAAGCCTCGATTGCGCGGGCGCATAAAAGATTCCAGGACTCCAAGCCCGGCATCTTTCATTGAGTCTATGGAATATAGATGGTGTAAATCACCTCAGCCTCGACATCGAACGTGCCGTCGCTGAGATCGATATTTCCGGTGTTCCAGCGATAGTCGAGATCAAAGCGCACTGACTGATCCGCGATCGTTCCGGCGGCCGCCGCCGTGCGACGATTGCCGCGGAAAATGTCGCGACCACCGGTCAAGGTTGAAAGGCGACGATAGCCGCCCCATTGAACGCCGGATTGATTGGTGTTGCCGGTATGGGGAAACTGCGCTGCAGCGCCAAAGGACAGACCGTCATCAGCGCCGGAATCCGTCATGCGCATGCGCAAACGGATGAGATTGAGATCCGCTGGATCGCCGATGGCTGCGGCAATGACATCTATATTGAACGCACTGTTCGAGGCGACATAGAAACTGCTCAGAATATCGCTGCGGATCGTCCGCACATCGGTATTGTTGCCGATCTGAAAAGGATTAAGCACGTCTGCCGAAGACGTGAACCGGTCACCCTGCCGGGTGGTCTGGTTGCCGCTGCCGGGAATGTTCTGAATGCGGAGTGTCGCGCCCGTGCCATCCGCGAAGGACTCGTCCAGCGCGTCCAGGGTGCCCGTGACCACG
>JBCCZH010000524.1:0-1645 GCA_039188075.1 Pseudomonadota bacterium | reverse complement strand
CTCGGCCGGACTTGAACCGGCAAGCCCAATAATAGGCGGCGGATTTTAAGTCCGCTGTGTTTACCAATTTCACCACAAGGGCACGCGACAGCCTGACTAGCCGGGCTCGACGCGTCAGACAACCGGCTTTCCACTGCAATTCCTACCTTAACAAAACTCTAAGTGGCATTTCCTATGCATAATCAGAGCTATGCCCCATCCGATGCAGAAAAAACGGTACAATGCGCTTTTGGTCACCTTAGTGTGCTACGGGCCATTGCTGGCGCTGATTGGCGGCGGTCTGTATCTGTTTTTGCGATAGTTTTCTGGTCGGAACGGCAGGATTCGAACCTGCGACCCCTTGACCCCCAGTCAAGTGCGCTACCTGGCTGCGCTACGCTCCGAACCAGGGCCGGAGGTATAGGCGGATGATCAGATTTGGCAATGGGGAAGTGGCGGTTTAAGCCGCCTTGCGCCCGCGCGCTTCGTCCAGACGCGCCTTGATATCCGTCAAATCCGATAGAATGGACTCCAGGCGCTCATTCGTGCCGGTTGCTGGCGTGTCAGTTGGTTTCGCTTCAAAGGCTTGGCGCACGGTTTCTTGCATCTCTCTGGCAGGACTGGATTGAGGATCAACCTCAACTGAGTCTGCCGGAGCGACAATCCTCGCTTGTCCGCCAAGCACAGAGTCGACGCCCTGCTCGCGCAATAGCTTGCCCGCCCCCTTCAGGGTCATGCCCTGATCATGCACCAGGGTCTGAATCGCCCGCAGCGCCGCCATGTCCTCTGGACGGAACATGCGTCGTCCGTCCCGCCGCTTCAGCGGTTTGACGAATTTCTTGAACTTGGTTTCCCAATAGCGCAGCACATGTGGCTGCAAACCCAGTTCTTCTGCGGCTTCTCCGATGGATCGATAGGCGTCTGCGGATTTCTCAATCTTACGGGCAGCAGAAGTGGACATATAGGATGGCTCTCGTGATTATCCTCCGACGCGATCTTTGAGCATCGGAGACGGTTTGAAGGTCACAACCTTACGCGCCGAAATCGTTGCCTGAATGCCGGTCTTGGGATTGCGTCCCTCGCGGGCCGCTTTTCGACGGACATTGAAGTTTCCAAAGCGGGACAGTTTCACCGCTCCTTCATCTTCCAGGCTTTCACTGATCATTTCGAGCACGCGGTCAAGCAAGTGCGAGGATTCCTGCCGCGTCAGACCGATTTCGCGAACTATCGCGTCGGTCAGTTCTACACGGGTGAGCGTTGTGGTCGTCACGGGATCAACTCCTCTAGGTTAACAATACGGGCCGATATGTTAACGAATTACCAAAAATCAGAGGCGAAAGAGGCTCGCGCCCCAAGAAAATCCGCCGCCCATGGCTTCGCTGAGCACCAAATGCCCTGGTTGAATGCGACCATCGCTGACCGCGGTGTGTAAAGCAAGTGGAATCGAAGCGGCAGACGTGTTGCCATGATCGCCGACCGTCGAAATCACTTTGCTCTCATCCAGCTTCATTTTCTTAGCGACGCCGTTGAGGATGCGCTGATTGGCCTGATGCGGCACGAACCAGTCGACATCATCAGATGTGATGCCGGTTTCCTCGTACACAGCATCAATGGCGCTTGAAATATTCGTCACCGCGTGGCGGAAGACCTGATTGCCGAGCATCCG
>JBCCZH010000523.1:0-1656 GCA_039188075.1 Pseudomonadota bacterium | reverse complement strand
GCATTCAAAACGGCGCAGTTGACCTTTTCCGCCAGAAGGTTCACCGCGCCGGAATTCGGATGACGCACGACCAGCAGATCAGGATGCATCGCATTCAGCGTCAGCGCAGTGTCGATCAGTGTCTCGCCCTTGTTGATCGAGCTTGCCTTCATCGACATGTTCATCACGTCGGCGCCCAAGCGTTTGCCAGCGAGCTCAAAGCTGGCCTGCGTGCGTGTCGAATCTTCGAAGAACATGTTGATCTGGGTCAGACCGGCCAGTGCATCGCCATGTTTGACGGTTTTCCGGTTCAGCTCCACGTAACTGTCGCTGAGGTCCAACAGCGCCGTGATCTCATCCTGCGCGAGCGGCTCGATCCCCAGCAGATGTCTGGCGCGGAGTGTCATGACCCATTCCTTCGAGCGCCTTATATGAATGGCTCCGCCCCGTCGCAAGACGCCATTGTCTGTGCTTCATGCGCGCCCTAGTCTTTGAAAATGGAGTCAGCAGACAACCTTCAGCAGCTTCGCGCCCTTTTGGAGTGGCAGATCGAACTTGGTGCGACCGATGCCATCGGGGATGTCCCGGTCGATCGTTTTGCAATGGTTGCGCCTGATGAGCAGACTTCCGCGAAACCGGCCAGCGCCGCAAATGGGACGGTTGTGCCCAGCCCAGCCGTGGCGGGTGGCTCGACACCTGATCCGATCGAAGAAGCCGAGGCAGCCGCAGGCGCTGTCAAAACACTTGAAGAATTGCAAAGCGCGTTGGCGGACTATCCCCATTGCGAGCTTCGGCTCGGCGCGCGGAACCTGGTCTTTGCGGACGGAAATCCCGGCGCAAAGGTCATGATTATCGGCGAGGCGCCGGGACGCGACGAGGACGTACAGGGCCGTCCCTTCGTCGGTCGCGCCGGACAGCTTTTGGATAAGATGCTGGCGGCGATTGGTCTGTCCCGGCAATCGTTTGAGCCTGACACATCCGTCTACATCACCAATGTCCTTCCGTGGCGGCCACCGCAAAACCGTGATCCCACTTTGGAAGAGATAGGGATGATGTTGCCATTCATGCGGCGTCACGTGGCGCTGGCCGATCCTGATCTTGTGGTGCTCATGGGAAACATCTCTTGCCAGGCGGCGCTTGGGCGCCGGGGAATTACTCGGCTGCGCGGAACCTGGACCCAGGCCTATGGAAAGCCTGCCTTGCCGATGTTCCATCCGGCATATCTTTTAAGAAATCCGGCCGCCAAACGCGAAGCATGGGCCGATCTTCTCGAAATCAGGACCTACGGGGGCCAGCAATGAGCCGGATCGATACGACGCGGGATTTCCTTCCGGTCAGGATCGCCCTTCTGACGGTCAGCGATACCCGCACAGCCAGTGACGACCGCTCCGGTCAGACGCTGGCCGATCTGGTCACCGGTGCGGGCCATTCGGTTGCGGCGCGGCAGATTGTTCCGGACGAAAGACAGCGTATTGCGGAACAACTGCGCGCCTGGATTGAAGACGCTGCAATCGACGTCGTGATCTCGACAGGGGGGACCGGTCTGACTGGTCGGGACGTCACCGTAGAGGCGCACCGTGATGTCTATGAAAAGGAAATAGACGCCTTCGGCACCATTTTCACACTGATCTCGATGCAGAAAATTGGAACAAGCGCGGTGCAAAGCCGGGCTTGCGG
>JBCCZH010000522.1:0-1680 GCA_039188075.1 Pseudomonadota bacterium | reverse complement strand
GAAGCGCCGCCCCGCCCGGAAACAATGGAATTCCAAAGACTGACCATCTCGATACCGGCGACGCATGAGCCCGGACAAATCGAATGGCCGTCGGGCGAACCAGACGCCCGAACCGATTTTGTTGCCGTTGAAAATCAGCGCTTTTCAGATGGCCGCGAATTCGTGGACGCAATCATTAGATCGGATGACTCAGGCACTGAAGAGGTTCTGTTGTTCGTCCACGGGTACAACACCCGCCATGCCGAAGCGGTTTACATGATCGCCCAGTTTGCCAATGATTTCAACGTTACGACACCTTCCGTTCTGTTCTCATGGCCCTCGGCGGGCGTGACCGCCGGCTATGTATATGACCGCGACAGCGCCCTGATTTCGCGTGACCTGCTTGAGCGAGCGATTATCGAGCTCACCCGGAAGCCAGGGCGCAGGATCATGTTGCTCGGCCATTCCATGGGCAGCCATCTGATCATGGAGACGCTGCGGCAGATCGAGCTCAAAGGGTCGCTGGACATCGCCAGCAAGATCAACGGCCTTGTTCTTATGGCGCCCGACATTGACGGAGAGCTGTTTCGCTATCAGGTGGGCACCATCGAAGAGCTTCCGGATCCCTTCGTCATCATGGTCGCGGAACAGGACGGCGCGCTGAAGATATCGTCGCTTCTGACAGGCCTGAGGCCCCGCCTTGGGTCACAAACGGACCGGTCGGTTGTGGGCGATCTGCCCATATCGGTCGTCGATGTCAGCGATTTGGCGACCGGCAAGAACTTTGACCACAAGATCGTCACGACATCGCCCGCGGCCATCGCGATCCTGAACAAGCTGAGCGAAGAAACGCCACCGGGCGAAGCAACTGTCGGCGAGTTGGTGGTCCTGACCGATTTCGCAAACTAGCGTTCTTCTACGCGCTGCATGACTGCCACCAAGGGCTTGACGGGCTTTTTCTTTTGGCCGCTGGTTTCCATTCTGCGCGCCAATCCAGCGACGTATTTCCGGCAATGAACAAATTCGCGTCAAGCGATATAGACTTTAGGACAATCTGTGATAGCTACCATCTTCAGCCGCCAAGGAGGCTGATGTCCCTGCGCGTTGAAACTTGAAGGAATGGGAGGATACATGTCCACGTTCATTAACCGCCGCACTTTCATTGCGGCAACTTCGGCTCTGGCCCTGGCCCGTCCCAGCTTTGCCCAGACCACCCATGAAGTGCAGATGCTGAACAAGCATCCGGAAAACAGGCGCCTGAGCATGGTGTACCTGCCCCGGGTACTGGTCGTGCAACCTGGCGATACCGTCAGCTTCGTCGGCGTCGACCGCGGGCACAACAGCGCCAGCGTCGACGACATGATCCCCGAAGGCGCTGAAGCCTGGGACGGCAAGATCAATGACGACATCTCGGTCACGCTTGAGACCCCCGGTTTCTATGGCTACCAGTGCACCCCGCACGCGTCGGTCGGTATGGTCGGTCTTGTGATCGTCGAAGGCGAAGGCATGATGGACAATCTCGAAACCGCGCAGGGCGTACGCCAGCGCGGCAAGGCCAAACAGTCCTGGGAAGAGATCTGGGAAGAGGTCGCAGGCATGGAATTCGCCACCTCCTGAACCACGCGGCGGGGATGTCCGCAGACGGCGGATTTCCCCGGCCAGACCGCCGGATCACAGCTCTTGATCCGGCATCCAGCCGAT
>JBCCZH010000521.1:0-1691 GCA_039188075.1 Pseudomonadota bacterium | reverse complement strand
GCCAGACTCGAGGCAGAGGAAACCCGCTGCCATAAACATTACGATCAAGCCGCCGATCAGGAACAGGTAACTGCTATCGACATAGGCGCTGACCGCGCTCGCTTCTTGTGCATGCGCGGCGAGGCCCGCCATGCCGGCCAGCGGTAGCAGCATGGCGCTCCGCTTGGCTGTTTTCATCCATAAACTCATTGCCCGTTATCTCCCGCAGCTCTGGTTAGTTGACGACCGCCAACAAAACGCCTGCCCGGTTTTCTTCCAGAACTAAAAAGCTGTTCATCTGTACAGAGCGGAAGCGTGACCAAAAATCGGGCAGCGTGCGACCCAAACGCCCGTTTGTCTGTCAGGCATGGACCACAGCGCAGGGAGTCCATAGATAAAAGGCATGAAGGATGACGTCTTTGACACCGCAATTATTGGCGCGGGCCCCACCGGGGCGACGCTGGCGCTGGGACTTGCGCGTCTTGGACTGGATGTGGCGCTGATTGATGCGCGTGATCCGGCCGCTGCAAGCCAGCCGGATGGTCGAAATTTCGCAATTGTTACAGGCAGTTGGCGACTTTTGAGCTCGATTGGCGTGACCGACGCACTGGCCGATTCGAGTCAGGCTCTGAATGGGCTGGAAGCGATTGATGGCGGCACGCATTTTTTTGGACAGCCCTCGGTATTGTTCGAAAGCGCTGATCTGGACAGTCCGGATCCCGACGAACCGCTGGGCCAAATGGTCATGGCCGAACCGTTACAAGCGGCGCTGGATGCGGCGATAGCGGCCAGTGACCAGATCACGGTCTTCGCGCCGGCGCGGTTCGAAACGGTCACAAGCGAGGCGCAACGCGCAACGATCACGCTGGAAACTGGTGAAACGATAGGCACAAGGCTCCTGGTCGGTGCCGATGGCATGCGCTCGCCGGTACGCCGGGCACTCGGCATTGCGACGGAAGGCAGGGATTATGAAAAATCGGTCTTCACCGCCAATGTGACCCTGTCCGAGCCACATTATGGCATTGCCCGGCAATTATTCACGCCAGAAGGCCCGTTTGCGACTCTGCCGCTGAAAGGCGATCGCGCCAATCTCGCCTGGTATATGAAACGCGGCGCCGCAGAAGCGCTGGCGGCGATGCCAAATGCGGATGCGGAAGCCGAGCTGAATGCCCGCTTTTCAGACTTTGCCGGCCCGATGAAGATTGAAGGACAGGCCGGATCCTATCCGCTCATCCTGCAACTCGCGACTGAGATCGTGTCTGATCGGACCGCTCTGGTCGGCGATGCGGCAAGACGAGTCAATCCGCTGGCCGGACAGGGCCTCAACCAGGGCTTTCGGGATGTTGCCGCCTTGATCGAAATCGCGGAAGAGACGCTGCGTCTCGGCGGCGATATTGGCGGCCCCTTCATGCTGGACGCGTACAGTCAGGCGCGCCGGTTTGATGGTAATGGCACCGCCCTGACCCTGGATGCGATTGACCGGATCTTCTCAAATGACTCGATGCTGACCAAGCCGGCGCGGGCGCTCGGCATGTTGGCGGCGTCGAAGATTTCGCCTTTGCGGCGATTTTTGGCGCAGAAAGCTAGTGCGACTGAAACAGGCGTCGCCGGTCCGATGGCGGACTGGTAGGCTGTTCCAGCCACAGCACCCCGGAATTATACAGATAGAGGAAAGCGTCGGTTGATTCCTGCGCCGCCTTGCCCGCCAGTTC
>JBCCZH010000520.1:0-1693 GCA_039188075.1 Pseudomonadota bacterium | reverse complement strand
TCGTCGTGGGTGCAATCAAAAGCCAGCAGCACCGCCGCCGTCGACCAGGAGTATTTGTCCGGTGATATAGCCGGCGGCGGGTGAGGCCAGGAATGCGCAGGCCCAGCCTACGTCTTCCGGCCTGCCGAGCTTGTTCATTGGAATGCGGCTCATGATTTTCTGTTGGCGAGGCAAATCGCCTTTGGTGGCTTTCCGATAGAGATCTGTGTCGATCCAGCCGGGCGCTACGCCATTGATGCGTACGCCGCGGCCGGAGAATTCGGCGGCCAGGCCGCGCACCGCGCCGCTGATAGCGGTTTTGGAGACCGTGTAGCCCATTACCATCGGCTGGCCAATGAAGGCGGTCATTGACGAGATGAAGATAACTGAGCCGCCGCCATGGTCGATTTGGCTTCGGATTACATGGCGGCTGAGCTCGAGCGCGCCGCGCACATGAACGTCGAACACCTGATCGAAGTCCGCCATATCGCTCTCGTCGAAGGCTTTCTTCAGCGTGTTGCCGGCATTGTTCACAAGAATGTCGATCGGCCCGTACCGGGCCAGCAGATCTTGCGTGAACGGCTTCAGGCTGTCGGTCGCCGCGACGTCGAGGGTCTCGGCAGCCGCACCGTCGCCAAGGTCGCCTAACGCGTCCGCCAGGACATCTTCGCGCCTGCCGGCGATAATCACCTTGGCGCCGCTTACGCCTAGGCATTGAGCGATGGCGAGACCGATGCCACTGCCGCCACCGGTCACGAGTGCCGTCGTCCCGGCAAGACCATAGGCCTGATGGATGTCGGGGAAAGAAAGGGGATCAGTCATCGATCAAATCCAGCAGGATTTTGAAAGTTTCATCGCGCGCACCCTCCCAATAGGGAAATGCTTTCTCGGCCTCGCGCCATCGAAAGACTTTGGTGATCAGCATGTCGGCTATTTCGGGATTTTGCTCCAGCCAGGTGATCACCGCCTCGAAATCGGTCCGAGTCGCGTTCCTTGAGCCGAACATATCCAATTCTTTCAGGTTGAAGAATTTGGTGTCGTACGTGACCGGTTCCTTCGCATAGCCAATATAGACAATGCTGCCGGCAAAGCAGGCGAGATCGACTGTCGCCCTGAAGGTCTCGGGCAGACCGACCGCTTCGATTACGACATCCGCGCCTTGTCCATCGGTGTGCCGACCTACGGCGTCGGCTATGTCGACGGCGTTGGGGTCGAGGACGTTCTCAACGCCAATGCTTTGTATCGTCTGAAATTTCGCTGCGCTGACTTCGATCGCGATAACCCTGGCCCCTCTTGCCAGCGCGCCGATCATCGCGCCGACGCCAATCATACCGCCACCGAGGACGGCGACCACATCATCCTTCGACACACCACCGCGACCCACTGAATGAAAGCCGACGGCAAGCGGCTCTACTATGGCCAAATGCCGGCTGGGCAGGTGGTCGTTCAAGATCAAGCGATCGTGGCGAATGGTGATCTTGTCGGCCATGCCACCATCGCGCTGCACGCCAAGCGTCTGGTTGTCCCGGCACGCATTCGGGCGCCCGGCATGACAGGCGGAACAGCGGCCGCATTCGCTGTAAGGTATGACGATAGATGACCGGCCGACCTCGAATGCAGCTGGCACATCCGAGCCTTTTTCGATAATCCTGCCGCCAATCTCATGGCCGGGAATGCGCGGCAGGACCACCATTGGGTTCAGGCCGCGAAAGGT
>JBCCZH010000519.1:0-1695 GCA_039188075.1 Pseudomonadota bacterium | reverse complement strand
TGAACCCGCTGGCTGTGAGCCAGGCTTCGGCATTGTCTTTCAATCGTCCTTTGGACGGGATCGCAATTGACAGTCGGCTCATGACACAGCTCCTGTTTTGCGAGGCAGGCGATGCGGCACGATGATTCCGCCAATCGCAGTGGCATCCACTTGCCCGGCGGAAAGATCCCGCAACAGCGAATCATATCGACCACCCGCAATAAAGGGTAAGCTGATCGGGCCAGTTGCCTCAGGCGCAGTGACCTCGAAAACGAACCCATCATAATAAGTAAAGCGGCGACCGAAGCGCGTCGCGAATCTCGCACCATCCACGAACGCCTTATGCGCGCTTGCAACCAGTTTTTGCGTGCGTTCCGCGAAGATCTGCAACAGGTCATCCAGACCGGAAAGCTGATGCTCCTTCGCAATCTTGGTCAGAGCGCTCGGCGCTTGCTCCAGTGGCACGCTCAGAGACAGCACCTGCTCGATCGCTGTTTTCTGCGCCGGGCTCAGCACGATCTCGCTTGATTTTGCGCGCTCGAAGAGGCGTTCAACAATTTCATCTGCGCCGCGTTCGCCAACCGGGCGGACATTGGTCATGGCAAAAATGTCGTCGACGAAAGCCGTAACATCTTCCCGCGCCATGCCCGACAGGCGCCCGGACAGACCACTACGATTGCGTTCCCGTCCGTTGAGAAAAGCGCGCACCCCGCCTTCTTGTCGAAAGGCGCGTTTCAACCCCGCTGCCACATCCGGCGACAGGTCCATCGCATCGACAAAAGCCGGGAAAATGGTGAGGTCACCGAAACACACATCGCCGGTCTCGACCCCGCACGCGACACTCGCGTCTGCCAGGGTCTCAAACAGCCAGGCGTCTTCCGCGACTGTGTTCTCGGCGCCGAACTTTTCCAATCCGACTTGATCAAACTCGACCGGGGCATCCGGGACGACCGGCAATCGGAAGACGGGCCCCTGATACCGGCGCAATGCCTCCCCGGTTACACCGTTCCGCCGGGCCACAACTTCATCCTGTGCGACCACCAATGTGAGATCCGGCCTTAAAGCCCATTCGCGGCCATCCTGATCGACGAAAGTACAGATCCGATTGCGCACTGTTTCGCCAGACAGTTCGAGTGGAACTTTGGCGCGGATCAGGATCGGCGGGTCGACCAGATCGCCGCCAATACCGGCAAGCGCCTGCGCGGCTGTGTCCGTCAGGCTCATTGCTCCGCCTCCACAATTTCGCGGAGTCGGGCAACCATGTCTGCCCGCGGCGCTTCAAACTGACCCGGACGCGCTTCACGATAAGCTTCATTGCTTTCAATCGCGGCTGCCTGGCGGGCGCCTTCTTTCAAATCCTTGATGGTGACCACGCCCTTTTCAAGTTCATCTGTTCCAACCATGACCACAGCCGGCGCGCGGCGACGATCGGCATATTTCATTTGCGGCCGCATGCCCGAACTGCCCATGTAGGCTTCGGCCCGCAAGCCAGCGCTGCGTAATTCTGTGGCGAGTTGCAGGGCAACGGCCGGATTGTCGCGATCCATGTTCAAGACCACGACCGGTCCGTTCAGGTCATCAATATCACCGCGGATGGAAAACGCCGCTGCGAGGCGACTGACGCCAACAGAGAATCCTGTCGCGGGAATTTTCTCGCCCGTGAAGCGAGCGACCAGATCATCATAGCGACCGCCGCCCCCGACCGAACCGATCCGA
>JBCCZH010000518.1:0-1699 GCA_039188075.1 Pseudomonadota bacterium | reverse complement strand
TCAACGCGCTATATACGAATCATGAGCGGCCCCATTCGCATTCCAGACGGCTTCGTCGAAGAGCTGAAAGCCCGTATCCGGCCTTCAGACGTGATTGGCCGCAAAGTGAAGCTGAAAAAGCAGGGCAAGGAATGGGTCGGCCTGTCGCCCTTCACGAATGAGAAAACGCCGAGCTTTTACGTCAATGACCAGAAGAAGATCTTCAAATGCTTCTCCTCGGGGATTGGCGGCGATGTGATTTCCTTTGTCATGGAGACCGAACGACTCTCCTTCATGGAAGCGGTTGAGAAACTGGCCGACGAGGCCGGTATGACGCTGCCAAAGGCGACGCCGGAAAGTCAGGAACAGTATGACCGCCGGCAGCGTCTCTATGCGGTGTGCGAAGCGGCGACAGCCTTGTTCGAGGACTGTCTGCGCGCGCCGGAAGGGGCGGAGGCCCGGCGCTATCTCGAAAATCGCGGATTACGACCCGATCGCTGGAGCGCGTATCGCCTTGGCTTCTCGCCGGACGATTGGCGCAAGACGATTGAGCATTTGAAGTCGAAACGCTTTTCGATGAGCGAGATTGTCGAGGCGGGCCTGGCCGTCGAGAAAGACGGTGGCGGGGAGCCCTATGACCGTTTCCGTGGCCGTCTGATGTTCCCGATCGAGGATCCGCGCGGGCAGGTCATCGCCTTTGGTGGTCGCGGTCTGCAGCCGGATGCCAAGCCGAAATATCTCAACTCCTCTGACACGCCGCTCTTCCACAAGTCGCGCGTACTGTACCGCTACAAGGCGGCCCGTGAAGCCTTTGGCGGCACCGAAGAGGGCGGGCTGATCGTCTGCGAAGGCTATATGGACGTGATTGCCATGAGCGAAGCCGGTTTCGCCCACGCCGTGGCGCCGCTTGGCACGGCTTTGACCGAGGACCAGCTTGGCCTGCTCTGGCGCGCCGGGCCGGAACCGGTTCTGTGCTTTGATGGCGATCGTGCGGGATTGGGCGCGGCCTATCGCTCGATCGAGCGGGCCTTGCCTGGGCTGCAACCGGGGCGAAGCGTGTTCTTCTGCCTGCTCTCCGATGGGATGGATCCGGATGATCTGATCCGTGAGCATGGTCCTGCCGCGATGGGCAAGGCGCTGGATGGGGCGCTTCCTTTGGTCGAAGTGCTGTGGCGCCGCGAACGGGATCTCGAGCCGGTGGATACACCCGAGCGCCAGGCCGGTCTTGAACAGCGTATGATGCAGGCGGCCAGCACGATCCAGAATGGCGCCGTCAAATCCGCTTATGAGCGTGAATTGAAAGCTCGGATGAAAGATTATCTCTGGCAGATCCGGTCCGCGAATCGCGGCGGAGGACGGGCCCCGACCCGCGGTGGTCAAGTGGTTGCCCCGGCGCTGCGCGGCGGCCCGCCAGCCAAGACAAGAGGGCTCGGCCTGGTTGTGCGAGCGGTAGACCACCACCACCTGGCCGAGATTGGCTTTGAGGCGCTGGCCGTCGCGGAATTCCCGGATCCGGATGTTTCGGCCATACGGGACGCCCTTATTAGCCAAAATACTGCTGAATCAGGTGTTGACCGGACGGCCATCAGCAACCATTTAGAGAGCCTTGGAAAAACGCGCGCTGCAGAACTGCTAACACTCTATCCCGACATCCCAGAAATTCCCCAAGGTGGGTCAGAGGAGCGGGAATGGCTAATCGCCCTGGAACAGTATGCACGCC
>JBCCZH010000517.1:0-1735 GCA_039188075.1 Pseudomonadota bacterium | reverse complement strand
CTAAAGGCGGGCGAAAGCTTCAGGAGTGGCCATGAAAACCGCTGTCATCGTCTTCCCCGGATCGAATTGCGATCGCGACGCCGAAGTCGCCCTGCGCCAGGCGACGGGACAGGACCCGACCATGGTCTGGCACAAGGATGGCACGCTTCCGGAAGATACCGATCTGGTCATGGTCCCGGGCGGATTTTCCTATGGCGATTATCTGCGCTGCGGCGCGATGGCGGCGAACAGTCCGGTCATATCCCAATTGCACGCGCATGCCGAGCGCGGCGGATATATTCTTGGCGTCTGCAATGGCTTCCAGATTCTGTGCGAGACCGGTCTGCTGCCCGGCGCGCTGATGCGCAATATGAGCCTCGACTTTGTCTGCAAACCTCAGCCGCTAAAAGTGGAGAGCGCCAATAGCGCCTTTACCAGCGCCTATGCGGGCGGCAGCGAAGTGACCATTCCGATCGCGCATCATGATGGCAATTATGTCGCTGATGACGAGACCCTGAACCGGCTCGAAGGGGATGGCCGTATCGCCTTCCGTTATGTCGGCAATCCGAATGGCTCGGTCCGTGATATTGCCGGCGTGATCAGCGAGAATGGCCGAGTCATGGGAATGATGCCGCATCCGGAGCGCGCAATTGGCGGACATGAAGGCGGCACGGACGGGCTCGGCGTGTTTGAAAGCCTGCTTTCCGCGGCCTGAGCGGACCCGGATTTTTCAAATTTGAAGGAAGTGTCTATGCTCACCTCAATCGGGAGGATGAGGGCATGAGCTATTTACAGGAAACCAGGGATGCCGGACGGCACATATTCCCGGATCTCGCCCGGGCCTGGGCGCTGATCGGGATCGCATTGGTCAATGTTGGTCTGTTTGCGTGGCCAGGGATGAAAGGCGGCTATGCCGCGGGCGGGCTGGAAACCGGGCTCGACCAAGCTGCTTTCTTTGGCGTCAATGCGCTGTTCACGATGAAATCCTACACGCTGTTCTCATTCATGTTCGGCGTCGGCTTTGCGTATCAGATGATGTCCGTCGAGAATAAAAAGAAGGCGATTGAATTTAGTGACGAGCCCGAAAAGGCACCAAGCTTTGCGGCACGCTATTGGCGCAGAATCATCGGTCTGTTCTTCTTCGCCGCCATCAATATCGTTTTGTTCTTCCAAGGCGATATATTGTTCGTCTACGGCGTCCTGGGTTCGTTCTTATTTCTGTTCAGAAACTCTAGCGCGAGAGTGCTGATTGTCTGGGCCATTACGCTCTACGCTATTCAGGTCTTCCTGCTCTTCATGTTCACCGCCTTCATCGCCATGGGGCATGCCTTGGATCCGGAGGCCATGAGCGTGGAAATGGACCGGATGCTGAAAATGGGCGCTGAATCCTATCTGGTCTATTCGCAAGGCTCTTTCGCCGAGACCGTGGTCGCGCGGGTGACGGAATGGAGCAATGGCGTCGCCTTCTATTTCCTGTTCCAGGGCGTCGGCGCCATGTCCTTCTTCCTGTTTGGCCTCGCCGCGGTGCGCAATGACACCATCGCCGAACCGCGCGCCAAATTCTGGCAGACCGGTCGGCGCATCTATTTGCCGATCGGGCTGGTGATCAGCGCGGTCGGCGCCTGGCTGGTGCTGAACGCCTCCAGCATGATGGATACGAGCATGATGCTCGGCATGTCCTTCATCGCGCTTGGCAGCCCGTTCGCGACCGCAGGTTATCTTGGCATTATCGCAAAATGGTCGCTCGCGCCCGATG
>JBCCZH010000516.1:0-1762 GCA_039188075.1 Pseudomonadota bacterium | reverse complement strand
TGTTTTGCTTGCGAAATCGCAGCGCGCCCGGTATGGGAGCGCCTCGACTTTGGTTGGCCGCGTTAGCTCAGCTGGTAGAGCATCGCATTCGTAATGCGGAGGTCGGGTGTTCAAGTCACCTACGCGGCACCATTGTCATCGTTTCAGTCTGAATCTTCAAAACCGTGGCGGTCTTCAATGACGTAGAGCGGACGCTGTTTGGTTTCCACAAAAATGCGCGCGATATATTCGCCCAGCACGCCAATGCTGATCAGCTGCAAGCCCCCCAGAAAAAAGATCGCCACTGCGAGTGTAGCATAGCCTGGCAAGTCGCGGCCGTAGAGCAGTGTTTCGAGTGTGATCCAGAATGCATAAAGTACGGAAATTCCGGCAATGCTCGAACCGATCAGGGACCAGACCCGCAACGGAACAACACTGAAAGAGACAATGCCGCTCCAGGCATATCCGAACAGTTTGAGCAGAGACCATTTGCTGGCACCCGAGCGCCGCGCCTCAACCGTGTAATAAACCGCTTTATGCTGATAACCGACCCAGGCATAGAGGCCCTTCATGAACCGCACACGCTCCGGCATCGCATTCAGCGCATCCACGCAACGGCGCGACAGCAAGCGAAAATCGCCACCATTCATCGGCACCGGCACATCTGAGGTTCGGGCAAGGATCCGATAGAATAGCGGCCCACATACGCGCCGTATCCAGGATTCGGTTCGGCGTGATCTGCGCAGGCCATAGACGAGGTCGGCGCCCTGGCATTGAACCTCCATCATCTCCGGAATGAGTTCCGGCGGATGCTGCAAGTCGCTGTCTATGATCACGACCTGGTCGCCAGTGGCCGCTTTCAGGCCTGCCGCGAGCGCCGCCTCCTTGCCAAAATTGCGCGAAAATTTGATGACGCGCAATTGCGGCATTTGCCGGCGCAGCGCCTGCAATGTTTTCATCGAGGCATCCTGGCTACCATCATCGATCGCAATGATCTCCCAGGCCAATGCCGTTTGTTCGAGCACGGGCACCAGGCGTGCGAAGAGCTGCGCCAGGGTCGCATTCTCATTATAGATCGGGAGGATGACGGACAGGCTCAATTGGCGGTCTCGTCCTCGTCCGGGGCCGGGTCCGGTCTCGGCACATCAGCAAACAAGCTGACGCGATGGGTCTGCAGGATGGCCAGATCCCGTTCAATCGTCTGCAATGGATTGTGCAGGATGGCGTAATCCTCAGGCGGCGTGTTCGGATAGGTCGCGGCCAGGCTTTCGGCGGATGCCTCGATTGATTTCGAGAGGCGGACCGTCTTCTGGATGACACTCGGCTGATTGCCGATCTTGAGCACGAAGAGCAGCCCGAGCAGACCGATCAATACGCGATGAGAACGGTCTCGCAGGCGCGCAATCACCAGGATGGCGAGAGCAAAGACGGCAATCCAGAACAGATTACCAAAGCTGATATAGCGGCTGACAAAGGCCTGTTTCACGCCATACATGTCCCAGCGGCCGAGCGCGGTCAGCAGAGCCGCACCGACCGCATAGGCCGCCAGCGCCAGAAGCGGTGCTGTTCGCGTCCAAACGGTTTGGCGGTTTTGATGTCGCAGGGCCCGGACGGTGACGATCAGCATACCAAGGCCCAAGATCGCAATCGGAACGGAGATGTCGCGCGCAAATCGAACAATCGGCGAGGCCATGAAATTCAGGCTGTAATGGGCCAGCCCCTGGAGCGTGGCAAAATCCAGGAGCGGCGGCAGATCCGCCTGCACGGACGGCGCCGCGACCGG
>JBCCZH010000515.1:0-1772 GCA_039188075.1 Pseudomonadota bacterium | reverse complement strand
ACGATCGGTCAGCGCTTGTTTCAGGCCAACTTCACCGGCGCGTTTAACAAAGTTCCGCGCACTGGCGGCCTGATGCCCGCGGGCATCATTCTCGGTCGCATAGCGTTGCAAGGTGCGCGCGCCCATCAGTTCCAGGCCCATGTTTACCGCTCGCTTATTGGCCGCGAGAATATCAGGGTCGATCAGCGCGAAACGGTCCGCGAGACCTTCCACCTCTGCTTCGAGTAAATCAGCCGGGACGGATTTCAGAGCAAAGCCGATCTCTGCGGCCTGCGTGCCGGAAATGCTGTCGCCGGTCAGCAGCAGGCGTTTGGTCCATTGCGGCCCCAGATTGTGTAGCCAGAACTGATTGGGCAGGGCACCCAGATCGCGGCCGGCCGGAAAGCCAATCTCTGCATCATCGGCAACAATCACGATGTCGCACAGCAAAGCGAGGTCGGTGCCGCCGGCTTTGCAATGGCCGTGCACTTGCGCGATGACCGGCTTGTGCATGTCAAACGCAGCCATGCGATAGCGCTGGGCGCGTTCCAGCTGCCAAATATCATCATCCACGCTGCGATAGCTGCGATAGGGCGCGTCCGGATTTTCAGCCTGTAAGCGCGAGACTGGCACCGTGTCGCCTCCGGCGAGGTCATAACCTGCTGTGAAGGCCCGGCCAGCGCCCTTGATGATGGCGCAATGCACATCCGTCCGCGCATCCGCATCCCACAGCGCTTCGGAAAGCTCCGCCTGCATTTTCAGGCTCATCGCATTGAGTTTGTCCGGACGGTTCAGCGTGATCCGCGCGCGTCCATTTTCGATCTGATAAAGGATGGTGTCGAACATGCTGATCAGTCTAGGCGGCTCAGCTCGCCAAGTCGAATATGCGCGCGGCATTGCCCGACAAGAACAGGTCGCGAGTCTCCTCATCCAGGTCCAGCGCGTCCAGCCCTTCAAGCGCCTTGGCCGGCGTGATCATCGGATAATTGGTCCCGAACAGGACCTTTTTGCGGCCATTGGATTTGAGGTATCGCACCAGTTCAGGCGGATAGCGTTTCACCGTATAGGCCGAGGTGTCGATATAGACATGCTCATGCTTGGTCGCGACCGCGATGGCTTCTTCGGTCCAGGGATAGCCAATATGGCCGCCGACAATGACCAGTTCCGGAAAATCGAGCGCGACCTGATCGAGATAGATTGGACGTCCCACCTCTGACGGGGCCAGCGGACCAGTATGGCCAATCTGGGTACAAAAGGGCACGCCCATCTCGCAGCAAGCGGTATAGACCGGATAAAAGAGCCGGTCCGTCGGGGGTCGCTGCGCCAGCCAGGGCAGGACCCGAATGGCCTTGAAGCCGAGTGTTTCGACACAGCGGCGAATCTCGCGCACAGCCTCCATCGGGCGCGAAATGTCGACTGAGCCAACGCCCACCAGGCGGCCGTCTGACTCGGCGCAGAACGCCGCGACTTCATCATTGGTGATCATGTTCTTGCCCGGCGCCTGCCAGGCGCTGATCAGGCTCTGGGACACGCCACCTGCGTCCATTGCCGCAATCGTGGCGCTGACAGGAAGTTCCTGGTCCGGAATGCTGCCTTTGGTCCATCGCCGCAGGGAATCAAAGATCGGATCCTGGGTATGGCGCAAAGTCGGGTGTTGCGCCCAAGCGTCGATAATCGTCATGCGAAAGCCCTCGCCGTCAGCGTCTGTGCGCTCACTCTATCGGACAAGGGCGCCGCATCAACGGGTCGCGTTAGGGCAGCGCGTCAGGCGGCTGCACACATTTTGCGGACTT
>JBCCZH010000514.1:0-1791 GCA_039188075.1 Pseudomonadota bacterium | reverse complement strand
TGTCATCGCCTTCCTGACCAATGTCGCGGAACATGTCGGCGAGCCCGCCCGGTTTTTGCACAAGGGAATGACCAGTTCTGATGTGCTCGACACATGCTTGAATGTGCAGCTCGTGCGCGCCACTGACCTGATGATGGAAGGTCTGGACCGGATCCTCGCCGCGCTGGAGAAACGCGCCTTTGAACACAAGATGACGCCGACTATTGGGCGCAGCCATGGCATTCACGCCGAGCCGACCACGTTCGGCATCAAGCTCGCCACTTTCCATGCCGAGTTCCAGCGCGCCAAGCGGCGACTGCTGACCGCCCGCGAAGAAGTCGCGACCTGCGCCATTTCTGGCGCCATCGGTACCTTCGCCAATATTGACCCACGCATCGAAGAATATGTGTCCGAAAAACTGGGCCTGACGCCAGAACCGGTCTCGACCCAGGTCATCCCGCGCGATCGTCATGCCGCCTATTTCGCAGCGCTGGGCGTGATCGCTTCGTCGATTGAGCGCCTGGCGACCGAGATCCGCCACTTGCAGCGGACCGAGCTCTATGAAGCCGAGGAATTCTTCTCCAAGGGCCAGAAAGGCTCTTCCGCGATGCCGCACAAGCGCAACCCGGTGCTGACCGAGAATCTCACCGGCCTGGCACGCCTGGTCCGAATGGCCGTCGTCCCGGCTATGGAGAATGTCGCGCTCTGGCACGAGCGGGACATTTCGCACTCATCGGTCGAGCGCGGCATTGGCCCGGATACGACCATTCACCTCGATTTTGCCTTGCACCGCCTCGCCGGCGTCATTGAAAACCTGCTCGTCTATCCCGAGAATATGCAAGCCGTGATGGACAAGATGGGCGGCCTGCACAATTCGCAGCGCGTGCTTCTGGCCCTGGTCGAAGCCGGCAATAGCCGGGAAGACAGCTATCGCATGGTCCAGCGCAATGCGATGAAGACCTGGGCCGGCGAAGGCGATTTCCTCGATCACCTGAAAGCCGACGCCGATGTCACCGCGAAACTGTCGGATGACAAGCTCGATAGCCTGTTTGATGATGCCTATCACTTCCAACGCGTCGACTATATTTTCGAGCGCGTCTTCGGGCGCAGTTCATAACGCCTCTGTGACCACGGCCGCGCGAAAACTGTGCTAGAAACACAGGCTGAGGAGCTTTTTTAAATGCGGGCTTTGATCGCCAGTCTTTTCGCAACGCTGTTATCGGCGATCCCGGCCAGTGCTGATCCCGTGGTGAAAGTGATCAACTTTACCGCCGATTGGTGTCCCAATTGTCAGATCCTCAATCCACGCCTGGATGAGGCGATTGAAGCCTTCGATGCCGGCTCGATTGAACGGGTCGACCTGGATGTGACCCGTATTCGCCGCAACACATCCGTGGTCGAGCGCGGCCTGATCGAAACCGAGCTGCTGCAAGTGGCGGAGTCGCACCAGGTGGCCTATCTTTGGGACTGGTATGGCGGCATTACCGGCATTGCCGTCGCGGTTTCAGCCGATACCGGCGAAGCCCTGACCTGTTTCATGCGGCCGATGACGGCAAAAGCCATCGAAAATCAGCTTAATCTGGCGAAAATCCTGGCCGAAAATGGCCGCCCTGGCGAACGTAAACCCAACGGGCCAGACTGCCCTGTGCTCCAATAGTCACACCTGTCTTTGGTAAGCATTCGGTAAGGTTCTCGCCTTCACCCTGCCTCAATCTCTGTTCACTAAACGAGACTGAAGTCTTGCGCGAAAGGTGAGCCAGCGTGAAAGCTTCAAACGGAAAACCGGGCCTCAAAAAAACGGCCCGCAAACCA
>JBCCZH010000513.1:0-1798 GCA_039188075.1 Pseudomonadota bacterium | reverse complement strand
GCCAATCTGTTCCTCGCCAAAGCCGTCCTTCAGCGCATGCGCGCCGAACGCGCCAAGGGCGACCGCAAAGAATCCGGCAATTGCGCTGAACAGGGTGATCATCTAGCCCGCCTCCTGCGGGATAGAGTAATTCACCACGGCATGGCTGGAAAGCTTGTCGCTGCCTTCAGCGCGAATATCGACACTGATCACGGCCAGGGTCCGACCAAGTTTCAGCAAGTGCGCCTCGGCCACGACGGCGTCGCCAATGCAGGGCCGCATGAAATTGATATTGAGATTGCTGGTGAGCGCCATGGGCACAATCCCGATCCGCGTGAATACGGCAATATAGGCGGCGCTGTCGGCAATCGCCATTTGCGTTGGGCCATTAATATAGCCGCCAGGGCGAAGACTGCCTTTATCGACCGGCTGGCGCACCCGGGCATAATTTTCTCGTACTTCCAGCACGCGCTCGGCTTCACCCGCACCCTGGAACACGGAATCATAGAATGCATTGACCTCTTCGACCGAGACTTTGCTGGCCATGTTTTCCCTCCGGCTTTTCCCTGAGACAGGCATTGACGTGCGCTTGGCTTGAAGGCCAACCTATAGACCAACGCCGATCCGAAAAGAGATCACGCCACGGGAGGTCCAGACCATGCTGACAAAGGGTGATGAATACCCGATCCACCAGACGCCGGAGCCGGTCGCGTTTTCCGGGTCCGACCGGAATTTCTATGACCGGTTCTTCTTCAATGGCTATTCCGCCGACGGCGCAGTCTTCTTTGCCGCCGCCTTTGGCGTCTATCCGCATCTGAATGTCATGGATGGCGCGGTCTCCATCCTCAAGGATGGCGTCCAGAAATCGATCCACGTCTCGCGCCTGCTCGGCATGGAACGGATGGACACCACCGTTGGTCCACTCAGCGTCGAAGTGGTCGAGCCGCTGAAACAGGTCCGGCTGCGCCTTGAGGAAACCGACGGGATCGCGCTCGACGTGCAATTCACCGGGCGCCATTTCCCGATTGAGGAACCCCGCTTTACCTATCGCCAGGGCCCGCGCATGCTGATTGATTGCACACGGATGACCCAGAATGGTCATTGGCAAGGCTCGCTCAGCGCTGATGGCGAGACGGTTGAGGTCAAGGATTTCTTCGGCACCCGGGATCGCAGCTGGGGCGTGCGTCCGATCGGGCAGCGTGACGAGCAGCCGGTTCTGCCGCTGCAATTGCCGCAATTCTACTGGCTGTGGGCGCCCATCAACTTCCCCGATCTGTCGCTCTATTTCCACGTCAATGAGGATGGCGGCGGCGGCGCCTGGAATACAAGGTCGGTCCTGGCCATGGACGGGGCAGACAATGATGGCCTGCTGCATCTCAATCGCCCGAAAATGGATGTCATCTGGCGCGAAGGCTCGCGCCGCGCTGAGGCGGCCACGCTACACGTCGAAGACGGGCAGGGGCGACCACATGAAGTCACGTATGAACCGCTCTCGACCTTCATGATGAAAGGCATCGGTTATGGCCATCCCAGCATGGGGCATGGCACTTATCGCGGCGATCTTTCGGTCACGCGGGAAGATTTGACGCCAGACAATCTGCCCTGGCAGCAGCCGGACAATTTGCACATTCAGGCCATCGTCAAGGCGACGCATAAGGGCCCGGATGGCGAAGCCAGCGAGGGGGTTGGCATTCTTGAACAATTGACGCTGGGGCCACATGCGCCGAGTGGCTGGAAGGATATTCTGGATGCTTGAATCTGAGCTTGCGGAAAAATTTGCCGCCTATGCCGAAGCGCGCCTGCCGGGCGCGCGCAATGC
>JBCCZH010000512.1:0-1799 GCA_039188075.1 Pseudomonadota bacterium | reverse complement strand
GGCCAGGCGAATGCGCTGGCTTTCGCCCCCGGACAGCGTCCCGGACGAACGCGACATGGAGAGATAATCGAGCCCGACCGCATTGAGGAAGATCAGCCGGTCATTGATCTCTTTCAGGATCCGGCCAGCGATTTCCTGCGATTGCGGACTCAGCGTGTCATTGACCTTGGCGAACCATTCTCCGGCTTCGCGGATCGAGAAGCTGGACGCATCGGAAATATCGAGATCGGCGATCCGGACCGCCAGGGCTTCGGGGCGCAAGCGTTTGCCATTGCATTTCGGACACGGCGCGGCGGACTGGTATTTGGCAATCTCATCGCGCGCCCATTGGCTCTCTGTCTCGCGGAAGCGGCGGTCGAGATTGGGGATCACGCCTTCAAACGTCTTGGTCACTTCATAGCGCCGCAGGCCATCATCATAGACGAATTCGATCTCTTCAGTGCCGGTGCCGTTGAGGATCACGCCCTGAACTTTTTCCGGCAGCTTGTTCCACGGCGTCTTGAGATCAAAGCCGTAATGGTCGGCCAGGGCTTGCAGGGTCTGGGTCTGATAGGGCGAGGCCTGTTTGGCCCAGGGCGCGATGGCGCCATTCATCAGATCGAGATCCTTGTCCGGCACGACGAGGCTGGGATCGATCTTCAATTGCTGGCCAAGGCCATCGCAAGCCGGGCAGGCGCCGAACGGATTGTTGAACGAGAACAGGCGCGGTTCGATTTCCGGGATCGTAAAGCTGGAGACCGGGCAGGCAAAATTGGCGCTATAGGTGATCCGTTTCGGCTCGGTCTCGCCATCTTCCAGGTCGGCATATTCGGCAATGGCGATGCCATCGGCCAGAGGCAGGGCTGTTTCGAAACTCTCGGCCAGGCGCTGTTCCATGCCTTCACGAACGACGATGCGATCGACCACGACATCAATGTCATGCTTGTATTTCTTGTCCAAAACCGGCGGTGTTTCGAGATCGTAGAATTCGCCATCAACTTTGACACGCTGGAAGCCGTTTTTCAGAAGCTCGGCAAATTCCTTGCGATACTCGCCTTTGCGGCCGCGGATCATCGGTGCGAGCAAGTAGAGGCGGGTGCCCTCGGGCAGAGCCATGGTGCGATCGACCATCTGGCTGATCGTCTGACTTTCAATGGGCAGGCCCGTGGCAGGCGAATAGGGAATGCCGACCCGCGCCCAGAGCAGGCGCATATAGTCATAGATTTCCGTGACGGTGCCAACCGTTGAGCGAGGATTGCGGCTGGTCGTCTTCTGTTCGATCGAAATGGCAGGTGACAGGCCCTCAATGCTCTCGACATCCGGCTTCTGCATCAGTTCCAGAAATTGCCGAGCATAAGCGGACAGGCTTTCGACATAGCGCCGCTGGCCTTCCGCATAGATCGTATCAAAGGCGAGCGAGGATTTCCCGGAGCCCGACAGGCCGGTCACGACCACGAGCTGGTTGCGCGGAATGTCGACATCGACGCTTTTGAGATTGTGTTCCTTGGCTCCGCGGACGCGGATGAACGGAGATTCTAGGGAGGGCATGCGGATAGCAACCTGATCTTTGTTTTTCTTTCAAGACATGATGTGTGTCGCGAGTCCGTTTTGGCGACAAGAACGTATTAAGAACATTTATCCGCGAAGCACAATCTTAAACCTTTTCGCGTAGGAAAATCCCGGGACTTGTATCGACCCGAGAGTGAATAATGGAAATATTTGGGTTAGTGGTGGACACTGAGGCTATTTTGCCTCTGGCCACAGTCTATTTTTTGCAATTTGCCGCCTTCACCGTCCTGGCCTTTCTGGGGCGCCGTGGT
>JBCCZH010000511.1:0-1814 GCA_039188075.1 Pseudomonadota bacterium | reverse complement strand
GCACCATCTCGGCCGGCAATCGCGAAACTGGTTTCAAAGGCCGTCTCAATCTGAATTTGAGGACTCTGTGTATGCGCAAGCGTTGCTTCCACCGCATTTCGCAAGACGTTCTGCACCGCTTCGTGGAGGTGATCCTGGTCCGCCTCGATGTCTGGCAGCGAGGGATCGTAAAGCCGAACAATCGAAATCTTGCCGCGATGCGCCGCCTCTTCTGCCGCGATGACGCGATCGAGCAGCTCGTGAATATTGAGCGCTTCTTTTGCGGGGGCCGAAAAGAGCTCGAAGGCGGAGAGGCGCGACACCAAGCGCTCAATCCGACGGGTCTCGCTCTGAATGATCTCGATCATCGCTGATTGATCTTCTCGAGCCTGGCGGGAGAGCAGCTGAGCCGCGCCAGAAATACCGGCGAGCGGATTCTTGACCTCGTGTCCGAGGATACGCCCGAACGCTGCCACCCCAGCCGGATTATTGTTCACCACTTCGGTCTGGTTGGTTTCCGTCATGCCAATGACCATGCCGCCTTCCTGCAAAGGACGAAGCCTCAGATCGAGCACCCTCTGGCGGCGCAAGGACGGACCATTGATCGGAACGGCGTGAGCGGTGACATCACCCTGCAGTTTCTGCGCCTTGTCGATCAGTCCGAAGACCGGCGAGTCATGAAACAGGATCTCGCTCAGTGGCTTGCGATACATGGCGCGCTCGGAATGCCCCAGGAAGGACTGCGCCTCTGGATTAGCGGCGCTGATGCGCCGCCTTTCATCCAACCCCAATAAGGCAAACGGGGCGAGACCGATGAGATCAAGTGACGTCATCATGCGGCCACCTCTAATGTCTGCCCGGAATACAGGGATTCAATCTCGTGAATCAGATGCTGTGGATCATCGATGCGGCACAAGTCAGCACGGCGCTGTCGCCGATCTGTCTCGCTCATCGGTAGCGCGACCTTGTCGATATGCGCGGCAATGTGCTTGCGAACAATGCGAATGCCGAGCGACGCACCATACAAGGTCTGACTGTCCTCGATCTGCTCGCACAAGCCGTCTGCCTGCGCTTGCAATGTCGGGACCTGATAGGCCTCACCCTTTAAACGGGCATCCACTTCGCCGATCAACCAGGGTTGCCCCATCGCGGCGCGTCCAATCATGACGCCGAATGCTGACGAATCGCGCTGTGCCATTTCGGCGCTTCCGAGACAGTGAATATCGCCATTGGCGATCACGGGCACATCAACCGCTTCGACCGTGTCGCGGATCGCGCGCCAGTCGGCTTCGCCCTTGTAGAATTGACAGCGCGTGCGGCCGTGAACTGTGATCAGTTGGACGCCAAGACCGGACGCGGCCTGCGCCAATTCCGGCGCGTTTAGCCAGGCATGATCCCATCCAAGACGCATTTTGAGAGTCACCGGCGTTGCACCCGCGCCTTCAAGCGTCGCCTCAATGATCTGAACCGCGAGTTCGGGCTCCCGCATCAAGGCTGACCCGGAGTTTCCACCCGTCACCTGTCGGGACGGGCACCCCATATTGATATCAATCACATCGACGCCCGCATCGACGAGAATCTCAGCGCCCCGTTTCATGTCTTCTGGACGACGCCCTGCAAGCTGGACCACCCATAAGCCTCGACCTTCATGCCGGCACGTCTTGCGGACCACATCCGGACGCGCCGCGGCAAGGGCTTCGCCCGCGACCATTTCCGACACGACCGTCGGGGCGCCATAACGGACGGCCTGGCGTCGAAACGCGGCATCCGTGGACCCTGACATCGGGGCCAGCCACACGCGTTCTGCCTGAAATGCGGGCATTTTCTTCATGTTG
>JBCCZH010000510.1:0-1822 GCA_039188075.1 Pseudomonadota bacterium | reverse complement strand
CTTGCCTTCGCCAAGCGGGCCGCCCTGGTGGCGACAGACATTGGAGACGGCTGAAACCTGGCTGCCATCGCGAAACACGGCAATGGCTTCACCGTCGGCGGGACGGACAATCTTGGCGCGGGCATCTTCCATGTCCGCGACAACGGCGACTTTCAGCCAGCCATCTGTCTCAGCGCGGTCACGTTTGCCGAGGCTGGCGAGGCCAGTTCCGAGGTGCAGCGCCGTGACCAGGCTCGCCCCGGCGGCGAGCAGCGCGACATAGACCGGGCTCTTTTCGAACTGAATGGCGCCGAGCGCGACATGCGCAATCAGCAAGCCATAGGCGATATAGACCCCCATATGCAGGGCCTTCCAGGTGCCCGGGCCAAGATTGGCGTTCCAGAAATCATGGCTGGTCACCGCCATCAGGAACATGATGATCAGGGCGATAAAGCCAAGCACTTCAAACGGGAAACCCGCCAGGCTGTCATAGCGCGGATTGGAGATGAAGACCGAGACCAGCGGATTGGTTTCGGAAAAACCATGATACCACACGATGACCAAAGCGGCGTGAACCAGGGCAATCAGAAACGTCGTCACGCCGAGATGTCGGCGATTATAGAGGAAAGGCTTAAATCGATCGGTCAGGCGCGCCAGCGGTCCGATGCACAGAATGAAAGTGAGCAAAAGGAAGGCCAGTGTTCCGGTCGCTCGGATCACCGCCTGGACTGGTTGAATGCTTTCACCGGGCGGCTGGAAAATCTCGCTGAGGACAATGAACAGTACCAGATAGAGCGCGATGCCGATCAACATCCAGCGATCGAAGCGCTTTTTGAATGGCGTCCATTGAACAGCTTTGTAATCGTGAGACATCAGCGCGCCTCCTGTGTCAGGCTGTCCGGCAGACGGTCATTTACTGGCGCGTCCGGCCGGATGAGAACGGCCAGGATGATGATGGCAAACATGGCTGGGCCGAGCAGGAGCCAGATCAGAAAATGGTTTCGTCGATGCGCGCGTTTCATGAGACAGGCGGCTCCTTCTGCACGAACAGTTTGGTCAGCATGATCGGCCAAAGCCCCATGACACCCGGTAGGATCAGCAAGCGGACCCGGAGGGGCAGGCCTTTGCCTTTCGCGGCCGGATCAATCCGACCGGCGCCACCAAACATGTAGACCAGCCCGACTAGCAGTCCGATCAGGACATAGATCCCCAGGACGAGGACGAGAAGCTCAGCCGCTGCTTCACTCATCGACCAACCCCCGCATAGGCCACGCCAGACAGGTCAGCCATGTCGCGACTGAACGTGGTCAGATCATCCGGATTGAAATTGCTAAGGCTGTGATGTCCGCAGGCCCGGGCCATGACCTTCATCAAGTCAGTCGAAGCTTCGAAGAAATTTTTCAGGCGATGAGCGGATTTCTCAATTACCAGACGAGACACCAGGTGTGGCTTCTGTGTTGCAATGCCGACCGGGCAATTATTGGTGTGACAGGCGCGCATGGCGATACAGCCAATGGCTTGCATGGCCGCGTTTGAGACGGCGATGGCGTCAGCGCCGAGGGCCATGGCTTTGACGAAATCCCCGGGCTTGCGCAGACCGCCCGTTATGATCAGCGAGACATCGCTGCGCCCCGATGCGTCCAGATGTTTGCGCGCGCGGGCCAGGGCCGGAATGGTCGGCACAGAGATATTGTCGCGAAATATGATCGGCGCCGCGCCGGTGCCGCCGCCGCGGCCATCGAGAATGATATAATCGACGCCGACCAGCAGCGCGGCATCTATGTCTTTCTCGATATGCTGGGCTGAGAGCTTATAGCCAATCGGAATACCGCCCGTGCGATCG
>JBCCZH010000509.1:0-1830 GCA_039188075.1 Pseudomonadota bacterium | reverse complement strand
CTTGCTCCTTCGGCGAGGCTGCCACGATGTCTCGCGCGCCTCTTTCCAGCGTGTTTGTTCCGATCCGGTCCTTTTGCCTGAGCGTTTCCGGGGCGGTTGCGCCTTCGGCGATCGGGAGTTCGATTCTCTCCCGGAACGGAAATTCTGGGCTTTAGCTAGTCCGAATCCGAGACAGGGACAAGTCTCGGATTCGGTTTATCACAGGATCTTAGTCAACAATGGTCAGCGCGGATAACTGGCTGGCAATGGCTGCATAAGCATCGAGCAGCTGCTGGCCGTTGGCGGCATCAAAGAAGCGACTCGAATCACCCGCACAGTCTTCCAGCGTGGCCTTGGCTGTACTTGGGGCCTGGAATGCGACGGCATAGACCAGGACGTTTTCATCGCGCATTTCATCGCACATTTTCTTGGCTTGCTCATTGCTATTGCCCATTGTCGTTTCATACGCGGTGTTGAACTGTCCGTCTGTCATCAGGATGACCGCTTTCACCGTGTGAGGTTCTGTTGGTGATAGCGGCGCAGAATCGGTCGGCCAGATATCGTCCCAATCCGCAGAGATCAGATACCAGGACCAGGCAATGCCCAGATGACCTGCCGTCCAGCCATCCGCTGTCAGACTGTCAATTTCGGTTTCAAATTCAGTCAGATTATTGGTCAGCGGCAACAGGCTAGAATCCGGACAGCTGCTAGCTTCGTCGCCGACCCATTTGCCGATTTCAGGTTTGTCGGCATTCCACGCGGCGGATCCGGTGCGCTCTGAAACGCAGACCTTGTCGTCACCATCGCCATCCGAATCGTCATCGTCGGTTCGGCCGAGCGCAGCATTTCCGTAAGCCCCGGCATTCACAGACGTCGCATAGCTCACAAAGGAAACGCGGACCCGGTCACCCGTTGCGGGCGTAATCAGCGTTCTGGCGGCATTTTTTGCGGCGGTTTTGAGATCCGTCAGCTTCTGACCCGACATGGAGCCAGACACGTCCAGCATCAATGCCAGATCCAGTTTGGTCACATTCGCTTTCGCGGTGGCGGCGCTCGAAACACTGACGGTCTCTGGCGAGATGTTTTCGCCAAACATGGTTTGAACCGCGCAATTGGATTCAACTTTCACGGTCCCGGCGAGCCGGTTGACGGTGATTGTGGCATCCACGCAGGCAACATCACTATGGGCCGTATTCAGATTGGCACGATAGGAATCGAGTGCGATCGTCTTGATCTCATCATTCGACGTGCTGGCATCTTCCATCGCGCGGGCGCCCGCGAGGGACGCCGCATCAATGGCCGCCTGGAGATGGCGGTCCGTGGCAATCTGCCGTGCACCGTCGACGGCAAAGGCCGCCACCATCAATACTGGCACCAGACATAGTGCGAAGAGCATGGCGACATTGCCGCCTGACTCTTTAGTCCAATTCTTGCTACTTCTTGCGAACATTGCTCTGTCCCCGACGCATCAAACCGGCACAATTGCCGAATTCGCGTCTCAGGCGAGCAAGTTGTATGCCAATTCGCGCATTAAGGGATGAGAAACCATAATGCGCGAATGGCGGTGTCAGAATTAGCCGATCTGGAGAAACAACCTGGACAGAGTCAACCTGATCTAGTCACAGAAACTGTTTCAGTTCAGGTACATTCGCTCTCTAGCGTTAGGCGCCTCCCCCTACCTAACTAACGATACCAACCGTGAGGTACTTGCCGGCAATTTGCTCATAAATATCATCGAGTTCATCCATATTGTTCGTCTCGAAATAGAAAGCTGGGTCATTGTCGGTACAGTTTTGCAGCAGGGTTTCCGCTTCAGTCGTGGCGTTGAAGGCAACGGCATAGACAATGATG
>JBCCZH010000508.1:0-1833 GCA_039188075.1 Pseudomonadota bacterium | reverse complement strand
GCGCCGACTCGGTCAAGGTCATGGCGCGCAAGCCCCGCGCCTTCTTCAAGGCATCTGAATGGGAGCTTGAAGATGCCGAGGAAGAGAATGTCGATATTATCGTCAATCACTCTCCCAAGGCCTTTGTACACGAGAATGGCACGCTGACCGGCATGCTGTTCGAGCGGATGGAATATGAGCTCGACGATGCCGGCAAGATTATTGACCAGCGCGTGGTCGGCGAAGAAATGATCCCGTGCGACGATGTCATTCTCGCCATTGGCCAGGAAAATGCCTTTCCCTGGATTGAAGCCGATGCTGGCATCGCCTTCGACAAGTGGGAAGTCCCGGTCGTTGACAAGACGACGTTTGAGTCGACCCGCAAGGGCGTTTTCTTTGGCGGCGACTCTGCGTTCGGGCCGCTCAACATTATCTGGGCGGTTGAGCATGGGCATCAGGCCGCTATCTCGATCCACAATCATTGCCGCGGCGTGCCGCTGACCGATCGCCTGCCGGATGGGGTCAAGCTCAGCTCGGCCAAAATGGGGATGATGGAATGGCGCTATTCCAACGCCTTTGATGGTTCGGAACGTCGCAAGATGCAGCATGTCGAACTGGTCGACCGGTTCAAGAAAATCGACACCGAAGTCGAGCTCGGCTTCTCCGCCGAGCAGATTGCCACCGAAGTGCAGCGCTGCCTGAATTGTGATGTTCACACCGTGTTTGACCCGCCGCTTTGCGAAGAGTGCGATGCCTGTATCGACGTCTGTCCGGTAGAGTGTCTGACGATCACGCCGAATGCCGAGACAGAGGGCGAGCTACGCGCCGCGCTCACCGCGTCGGACGATACGGTCGATCAGGATCTATATGTCTCCGCTCCGCTCCCACTGACCGGGCGCGTGATGATCAAGGACGAGAATATCTGTCTGCATTGCGGCCTTTGCGCCGAACGGTGTCCAACATCTGCCTGGGACATGAAAGAAGGCGTGATCGAAATTCACCATGCCGCCGACCAACGTGAACTCAGCGAGGCCTGATATGAGTGGACCTGGACTGAATGATTTCGTGATCAAGATCGGCACGGTCAATGGCACCGGCTCGGCCAGTGCCAATGGCCTGTTGATGAAATCGATTTTCCGCATGGGCATTCCGGTCGTCGGCAAGAATGTCTTCCCGTCCAATATTCAGGGCCTGCCGACCTGGTATGAAATCCGCGTCTCGGGCGATGGCCATACCGGACGCTCCGGCGATGTGCACATGATGGTGGCGATGAACCAGGCCACCTATGATCAGGACCTGGCCGAGCTCAGCACAGGCGGTATCCTGCTTTACGATTCCACCTGGCCGCGCCCGCAATTGGAAAGCCGGCCGGATGTCACCGTGATCGGTGTGCCGCTCATGCAGATGTGCAATGAAGTGGTGAAAGCCGCCCGCTCGCGCATCCTGATGAAGAACATGGCCTATGTCGGCGCCGTTGCGGCGCTGGTCGACATTGATCTCGATGTGATCCGCTCGCTGATTGAGGAGACCTTCGCGGCCAAGGCCAAGCTGATCGACAGCAATATGCAGGCGGTGAAGCTTGGCTATGATTTTGTCAAAGCCAATTATGAGACACCGCTCCGCTTCCGCGTCGCGCCGCTGAACAAGACCGATGGCAAGGTCATGATTGACGGCAATACGGCAGCAGCCCTCGGCTGTGTCTATGCCGGCGCCACGTTTGGCGCCTGGTATCCGATTACGCCATCCACCTCTCTGATGGATGGGTTTGTCAAATATTGTAAGAAACTGCGCGTCGATCCGGAAACCGGCAAGAACAAGTATTGCATCATCCAAGCCGAGGATGAGCTCGCCGCT
>JBCCZH010000507.1:0-1852 GCA_039188075.1 Pseudomonadota bacterium | reverse complement strand
CGTCGAAATTCAATTGGTACTGACCAGATTCCAGCGCACCGTTCCCAAGCAAATCGGAAATTCGACCGTCAGAGTCTGTCACGGCGTGGCCGATCTTCTGGTCATCACGCATCAGCGTGACCGGAATATTGGCGGCGGGCTCCCCGCTGTGCAGATCAAGGACGTGAGTAGAGAGGCTCATCTGGAGACTGCCTTTTCGCGTTGCTTCGGTGTCCACTCGCTCACGAATTCGACCTCATCATAGTCGAGATAGCGCTGGACCCATTCGGTCTTGTCTTCCAGGAACAGGCCGCTGGCAATATCCTGGGCCAGGCGCGGGATGGCGTAACCCAATCCTGTCAGCGCAGCCGCGGACAGGCCCATGCTCACCAGCGCCGAATAATTGAACGCATAAAGCCCCTTAATGGCGGACGCGTCATCCGAATCGACGGGCGTAAACTCAAACCCCTCCGACAGATAAGGGTGCGCGTCCAGGATCGGGTTCTTCTGATCTTTTGGTGCCTTGAAGACATCTTGCCAGCGGGCAATTTTGTCCGCGACGTGCGACAGTTCCGGTCGCAAATCGTGATCCGTCACCAAGCCTGTCGACAAAACCAGGTAGTCGAACACAAATGTGCCCTTTGGGGTCACGACTTCGACGCCGCGTTCGATCTCTCGCACCTCATCCCAAGGCGAACCAAGGTGAAGCGTAAAGTTCGACCAGGCGGCTGAACGGGTAAATGTGTCATTTGTTGGCGGCTGCGCACGCTTGATGAAGGACGAGATAACCTGATACTTCAGGGCATCATCAAGATCGCAAAATCGCGGTACCACGCCAGTCTGTTCCATGAAGCGGATTGGGTTGACTTGCGGCAGTTCCTTTCGGCGACAGAAGACATCAACACTGCCAACGCCTTGCGACAGTGCATGTTGAGCATTGTCAAAAGCCGACGCGCCATTGCCGAGAATGGCGATCTTCTGACCTTGCATCTGATTATACGGAATGGCCTCGGATGTGTGCGCATATCGCGCTTTGGGCAGGCTTTGTTTGATGAAATCCGGTGTATGCCATTCACCGCCTCCTTGAATGCCAGTGGCCAGCACGACGTTGCGTGCCCGGATTATACTGGGTCCGCTCGGTCCATCGACCTGCAGGCTGTAGACACCGTTCTCGCGTGGAGAAATTTGTATGAGCTTGGTCTCGTTCCGGACCGGCAAATCCAGCACGTCGCGATACCAGTTCAGGTAATCGAGCCAGTCCTGGCGCGGGATCTTGTCAATTTTGTCCCAGCTCTCCTGGCCATGCTGGGCTACCCAATAGGACCTGAACGTCAGGGACGCGACGCCGAGGTCGATGGAGGTCAGATGTTTCGGCGTGCGCAACGTGATCATGCGCGCATAAGTGCCCCAGGGCCCTTCTTCACCGTGCGCATTCTCATCTATGATCAGCAGATTATTCACTCGCTCGCGCATCAAGCCGAACGCGGCTCCCATGCCACTCTGTCCGCCGCCGACAATGACCACATCATAGACGCCATCGCGGGACTGTACCCAGCTGGGTGCCCCGTAACCGAGCGTGTCCAGATCGTTGCGAACCGTTTTGGTATAAGTCGCCAGATCCATCATGAAATCACTCCCTCGAGTCTCAATTGGGCAATTTTGCTCACTTCGCCCAGAGCTGTTTCGAACTCCGCTTCAGCCGAATTTTCCAGCCGGTTTTCGAGCGCTGCCAATATGCTGGCTTTGGTCTGCAGTCGTACACAGATGATAAATGGAAATCCAAATCGCTCGCGATAGGCGGCATTCATCTCTGTGAGGGCCTGAAACTCTTCCGGTAGCATACGGTCCAAGCCTGCCGAAGCCTGCTCCTCTT
>JBCCZH010000506.1:0-1866 GCA_039188075.1 Pseudomonadota bacterium | reverse complement strand
CTGCGGACGATACAGTTCAAATTTCACGATCCAATGTCCCGACTAGCCCGATACGCGAATTGTCATGCAAAACATGTACCGCAGCATGGTCGATTTCTGATGAATCAGATCGTTTGAATTTGTCTAAAGTCCCCGCCAGACGCGGCTTTTCATGCACGGCTCGGCCTGTGCCCGCCCACAGCGATAGAAGGAGAACAGAACCGTATCGGCGCGACCGATCAGGTTCTGAAACGGGACATAGCCCACCGAGGCCTGATCCGGCGCCCAGCCGGGACGCGGCGGGCATCCGGCTGCATCGATCACGTTTTCCGCATTGGCGGGACAATGCCCGGTTGGGTTGCGTCCATCCATGGAATTATCGCGATTGTCTCCCATGAACAGAAAGTGGCCGTCCGGCACTTCGAAAGTCATAGAGATATTGGTGCCGGTCTCGCCATCAATATCGTGGCTGATCCAGGAGGCGTCGCCATAAGACTCAGTGAACTCGGCCGCAGTTACATAGCTTCCATCATCATGCTGGCGATATCGAATGCGCCGATTGAACGTCCGTTCGATCGGGGTGCCATTGATCGCAACCGGCTGTCCATCGCGGACTTCGACCGTATCGCCTGGCAGGCCGATGATCCGCTTGATCATGACCCGCGGTGTGTGCGTGTGTTCAAACACCGCCACGTCGCCCCGTTTTGGCTGGCTGGCAAAAATCCGGCCATCTGGCAGCGGCACGTATCGACCGAGGCTGAACGGCAGGGAATTGCGCGAATAGCCATAGGAAAACTTGTTCACGGTGACCCGGTCGCCGACTTGCAGATTCGGCACCATGCTTTCCGACGGAATCACCCGCAATTCATAGAGAAGCGCCGAGAAAATCAGGAAAATCGGCACGAAGATTGAGAGCGTAATGCCCCATTCCTTCAGCTCTTTGACGACTTTCTGCTGCAGGGTCAGGGGCGCAGCCTCAGCCTGCTCCGGCGCTTTCACATCATCTTTCATGACAAACGTACCGCCGTTCCATAGGCGAGCAGCTCCGCCGACCCGCCCATAATCATGCTGGTGGTCACGCGCAGGCTGATAATCGCATCTGCGCCCCTGGCCTCAGCGTCGGCGACCATGCGATCAATCGCCTGCTCGCGCGCTTCCGCCATCAGTTTGGTATATTCCGGCACTTCGCCGCCCACCAGGTTGCGCAGCGCCGCCATGATATCACGGCCAAAAAAGCGTGTGCGGACCGTATTGCCTTTCACCGTTCCGATGATTTCGGCAATATCGCGGCCGGGCACGGTTTCGCCCATCGTCACAATCATGCTGCGCCTTTCTTACTGATCGACATTCTTGGAATAATGGTCGTCTTCGGCACTATTCAATCGATCGACAATCACTTTTGCCAAAAGCACGAGAAACCCCAATCCGACAAGGCCTGGAATCAGTAACACGCCCCATAAGGGGGCCCCTGCTTCATTACTGGCCTGATTGATCGCAAACCCGATCCCGAACAGCATCAGCAGGCCATAGATCGCAGCGCCCAGCACAATCAGGCTGATCCCGACCGTAAACCAGCCTCCGGTCTTGCCAGATTCCCGCATCGCGACCTCCTTTATTGGCGCAACTTTAGCGGTTTAGACTTATCGCCCGCTTCTTGTCGAGAACATGGCAGGGAAACGATCAGGTTTCCGCGCTGTACCAGGCCACCCCGCCCGAATCGAGCGATCTGGAAACACCGCCTTCGGCGATCAGGTAATTGAGGTGAGCAATGGCTTCACCGGTCGCCATGGAGATCACATCATCCCCGATCTTGCGCCCAAAGATGGCCGGGAAGATGTCGACGACCCGTCTCGGCTCCTGGCCAAGCCGCTGCGACAGGCGTTTCAG
>JBCCZH010000505.1:0-1872 GCA_039188075.1 Pseudomonadota bacterium | reverse complement strand
TATGCTTCGAGCCATGTGGACTGCGTAGCCACGTCCCGGCGGGATAGTCACCAAACTCGTCCTGGAATGTCCCTTCCAGAACCAGAATCTCTTCGCCGCCCCAATGCTGATGCGGCAGGAATTTCGTCCCGGGCGCCCAGCGGACCAGAGCGGCGCTTTCCGTACCATGACTATGCAGCGGCAGGACGGAAAGGCCGGGCACCCGGCCTGGCAGGAATTCGGCAGACGCCGTTTCGACGGATTTCTGTTCCGTATCCGCCGCGTCGAATTGGTGCAGTTTCACGAAAATGGTGCAGCCGTCTTTCGAGTGCGGCGTGTGCTTTGATCCAATCGGATTGCGCACATAAGTGCCAGCCGGATAGTCACCATGCTCGTCCGAGAAGACACCTTCCAGCACAAAGAACTCCTCACCGCCGCCATGCGTGTGCTCGCTGAAATAGGAGTCTGGCGCATAGCGGACGATGGAGGTGGCGCGAGCGACCTCTTCCCCGATCCGGTCGAGCATTTGTCGGTCTACGCCGGCCATTGGTGACGCCACCCATTCGCGATCTTCAGGGCGCAGCACCACGCGTTGCGAAAAATCTGCATTCAATCTCATCATGTCCTCCTAATGGACGGCGTGTTTGGCGAGGCGCGCGATCAGCGCGGCCAGGGCTTGATCAAACAGGGAGACGTCCGTGCGGGCGCGGGCCAGCAATTGGGCGCCTTCGACCAGAGCCAGTGCCGCGGTCGCGTCCTCAATTGGCAGCGCACAACCGGACACGGACCCGTCTTGTGCCGCGCGTTCAAACACTTCCGTCAGCCAGGCGATGCTCTCAGCATGAAACCGGTTGAGCTGGTCGAGGACTTCTGTTGACAGACTGTCCCGACCGGCACTCAGGGCGACGCACAAGCAAACCTGTTCGCCCTCGGCCAGAGCGTCGCGATAAATCTGGATATAGGACCGCAATTGTTCTGCCGCTGAGCCATCGGAGTTTCGAATGTCGGCAAGCGTCGCAAAGAACCGCTGTGCATATCGCTCAATCAGGGCAAAACCAAGATCAGCCTTGGTCGCAAAGTGATAGTGAATGCTGGCTTTGCGAATGCCGATCTCTTTCGAAAGATCGGCATAACTGAAGCCATCAAATCCGCGTTGGCGCACAGCGCGTTCGGCGCTGTCGAGGAGGGAAATGCGAGTGTCCATGAGTACCTACCTAGTAGTAGGTAGTTGAAATTGCAAGAGGCTGCACCTGCTTGCTTGACAATCCCCCGCCTCTATCGCCCTTTGCGGAGCAGACATTAGAGTAAAGGCGGACCCCACGTGACATCTCCCATTCTGTCGGTTCAGGATCTGAAAGTTGACTTCGACACGCCAGATGGCGCCGTTCATGCGGTCAAGGGCATCAGTTTCCAGGTCTCTGCCGGCGAGTGTGTCGGGATTGTCGGCGAGTCCGGATCCGGCAAGAGCCAGACGGTTCTCGCAGCCATGGGTCTTCTCGCCGACAACGGAACGGCGACCGGTTCGGTGATGTTTAACGGTACAGAGATGCTGACCGCCGATGCCAGGACTCTGCGCGACATTCGCGGCGATGCCATGTCGATGATTTTCCAGAACCCGCTGACCAGCCTGACCCCGCATATGACGGTCGGCGCGCAAATGCGTGAAGTGCTGAAACTGCACAAGGGCTTGAAAGGCGAAGCGGCCAACAAGGTCTGTGTCGACTGGCTGGAACATGTCCGCATTCCAGAAGCGCGCCGCCGCATGGATCAGTTCCCGCATGAATTATCGGGCGGTATGCGCCAGCGGGTCATGGTCGCCATCGCCATGTTGTGCGGGCCGCAATTGCTGCTCGCCGACGAGCCGACCACGGCGCTCGATGTCACGGTTCAGGC
>JBCCZH010000504.1:0-1887 GCA_039188075.1 Pseudomonadota bacterium | reverse complement strand
GCAGTGGAAGAAGGAATTTTTGATGACATTGCCGACAACATCGCGCGTCCGTGCGCCCCTGCCAATCCTCTTTTTTGCAGCGATTCTGGCGCTGGCCGGTTGTGCCACATCGGCGCCGGGCCCGGTCGGACCGATTTCAACTGGCAATCCACGCGTTGACCCGGTGACCGGTGAACCGACGGGCGATCTTGGCACGGATACAGTCGGCGAAGAAGGCATGGGGGACCTGGCTGAGGAAGACATTCCGACAGGTCCCTATACCCCGCCGCATATGGAAGGTCGCGAGATTATTCGCGCTGGTGTCCTTCTGCCCTTCACGCATCCGAATGAGCGCGTCCGCCAGCAGGCGGAAGGCATGCTGGCTGGCATCGAGCTGGCGCTGTTTGACTTCGGCAATCAGAATGTCGTCCTGCTGCCAAAGGATACGGGCGGATCCGTCAGCCAGGCTACGATTGCGGCCGAGGATTTGCGCAATCAGGGGGCGGACGTCGTGCTCGGCCCGCTTTTCGGTGCGAATGTTCAGACCGTGAGAGAGGCGCTGACGCCGCCGCAGGAAACAGACTTCTTTGGGTTCACGACGGAACCGGCGGAAGAGCCCAATCCGGTCATCGCCTTTTCGAATGACCGGTCGGTGGCCAGCTATGGCGCCTGGCTCGCCTCAATCGCGCCAGAGGAAGAAGTGTCGGCCATTGTCGAATACGCAGCCTTGCGCGGCTATGACCAGTTTGCCTTTTTCGGCCCGCAAAGCGGCCTCGGCACGCGTATCGAGGCTGCCATGCAGCAGGCGGTGCTGGAAAATGGCGGCTTCATGCTGACCTCCGGCTTCTATCCGGCCTCCTCAACCAATCCGAACACCGAAGCCGAATACTTTGCGCAAACCATTGCGACAGCTGTTGAAGCGGGCGCCCGCATCGCCGTCCTGGTGCCTGAGCGCGGCAATCGCTTACGCCGGATTGCGCCGCTTCTGGCCTATTATGGTGTTGATACACGGCAGGTGAAAATGCTCGGCACGGGTGCCTGGAACGATCCGAATATCTGGCGCGAGCCGAGCTTGCGGGGCGCCTGGTTCCCAACCGCCCCTTCCGTTGATGTAGCTGATTTCGAACAGCGTTTTGCCCGCATGTACGGTGCCGCGCCGAGTTCGCTGGCCGCGGTCGCTTATGACGCCGCCGCTTTGGTCATCGCATTGTCGGAAGATGGCGAGCTGACGCCTGGCGAGCTAATCAATCGCGATGGCTTCATGGGCATTAATGGCCTGTTCCGGTTCCGCGATGATGGTACGGCGGAACGATCACTGGCGATCATGGAAATTGATCCGACGGTCGAAGACGGCACGGGTGTGAAGGAAATCCTGCCCGTCTCCCCCAGCTTTGACGAGACGATCGGCTAGGCTGTCGGGCGTTCCGGCAATCCCAATAAACGGCGCGCAGCGATCCGATGCGGTTCGCGAATATGGGCGCCAACAACGCCCAGCGCGGTGGCGAGCACGGTCGCATCATCGGTAAAGCCGAGCCCGGTGACCAGATCCGGCACCGCATCAATCGGCAAGACGAAATAGCCGAGCGCTGCGAACAGCACCAATTTAGCTTTCATCGGGGTCTCGGGATCAATCGCGCAATAATAGGCGGCGGCCAGGTCATCGGCGAATGGAATGCGGCCCGCGACCCTCAAAAGCTTGGGAATTAGCTTGCGCCGGGTCCGTTTGCGCTGACGTTCCGTTGGGATAGGCAGCTGCGTGGGCACGGATTCACCGTTTTCTATGATGATTTCCGTTGGGTCAGACATTGGCCGCTCGCAAACTTCCTTCTACATCGCCTCCAAGACATATATTGGAGGATATCTGATGGAACTCAACTCAAACATTTCAGCCGTCATCACGGGCGGTGC
>JBCCZH010000503.1:0-1957 GCA_039188075.1 Pseudomonadota bacterium | reverse complement strand
TCTTTTTTGTCGTAACTCATTTTTTCTTCCTCACGATCCGGAGATGACTGTGCTCGGGCCTTTCCCGGCCAGCACGTCCTGTAATGCTCCTTTATTATGCAAGGAGAAAACCACAATGGGAATGTTCGTGTCACGCATCAGGCTGACAGCCGAGGCATCCATCACTTTCAGGTTGCGCGCCAGCACATCCTGATAGGTCAGTGTGTCATACCGGGTGGCGTTCGGATCGGTTTTCGGATCCGCCGAATAGACGCCGTCGACCTGCGTCCCCTTCATCATCGCATCGCAATGCATTTCGGCGGCGCGCAGGGCGGCGCCGGTATCAGTTGTGAAATAAGGATTGCCGGTCCCGGCCGCAAATATCACGACCCGTCCCTTTTCCATATGGCGGATTGCGCGGCGGCGGATGAATGGCTCACAGATCTCGTCCATGCGTATGCCGGACTGAACGCGGGTCTGGACACCGATCGATTCCAGCGCGCTTTGCATGGCCAGCGCATTCATGATCGTCGCCAGCATGCCCATGGAATCCGCCTGAGAGCGTTCCATGCCCTGGGCGGCACCTTTCATGCCGCGGAAAATATTGCCACCGCCAATGACCAGACAGATCTCGACCCCGAGCGCCCGCGCGGCGGCGATTTCTTCAGCAAATCCGAGACAGGTCGGCATGTCGATGCCGTATTCCGTGCTGCCCATCAGGGCTTCGCCTGAAATCTTCAGGAGGACACGTTTATATTTCAAGTCGTTTCCGGTCTCGGTCTCACCTGACATTCGCGCGTCTCCCGTTCTGCATCAGCCCATAAAAGATTCCCGGCGACCTGTCATCGGTCGCCGGGAGCCAAAAGCACTTATTTTTAAAGTCCTAAGACTTGGTCATGGAGGCGACTTCGTCTGCAAAATTGTCTTCTGCTTTCTCGATGCCGTCGCCGAGCTTGAACATCACAAAGCCGGACAATTCAGCGCCGCTATCGGTGAGGAATTGCGCCACGGTCTGATCCGGGTTCATGACAAATTGCTGCTCAACCAGAACAACTTCCTTGTAGAACTTCTTGATCCGGCCTTCGATCATCTTTTCGATGACATTGGCAGGCTTGCCGCTCTGCTCGGCCTGTTCGGTCAGAACCTGCTTCTCCCGAGCGACCAATTCCTGGTCGAGATCCGCAACGGTTGCTGACGCAGGCGAGGTGGCGGCAACGTGCATCGCCACTTTCTTGCCGGCATCCGCCAGGTCGCCAGAGCCGTTCAGGCCGACCAGAACACCGATCTTGCCCATGCCAGGCGCTTCGGCGCTGTGAATGTAGGCGGCAACGGAATCGGCCTTGATTTGGGCCGCCCGGCGCAGGGTCATATTCTCGCCAATCGTTCCGACCAGACGCTTGATATAGTCTTCAACCGTGCCGTCACCGTCCGGTGCGGCAGCTGATGCGACAGCGTCGGTCGAGCCATCCGTGGCCAGTGCCAGTTTAGCAATGTCTGACAAAGCGCCCTGGAAGGTCTCGTTACGGGCAACAAAGTCGGTCTCTGCGTTCAGCTCGACCACAGCGCCGGTCTTGCCATCATCAGAGACAACAGCGGCGACCAGACCGTCCGCCGCGGTGCGGCCGGATTTCTTTGCGGCCTTGGACAGGCCTTTTGCCCGCAGCCAGTCAACAGCGGCTTCAACGTCGCCTTCATTCTCAACCAGCGCTTTCTTTGCGTCCATCATACCTGCGCCTGTCTTGTCACGCAGATCCTTGACGAGGGCAGCGGTAATCTGAGCCATCCCGGTCTTCCTTCTGTTCAAACCTTAAGGTGTTTAAGCTTCAGTCTTGTCTTCTGAGACTTCGGCGGTTTCTTCGGTTGCAGCTTCCGCCGCATCTGCTGCAGCCACGTCAGCTTCAACCAGAGCTTCAATGTCTTCCGCTTCGCCGAGATCGATGCCGAGCCCTGCCGATGATTCGGCGAGGCCGTCCATGAC
>JBCCZH010000502.1:0-1962 GCA_039188075.1 Pseudomonadota bacterium | reverse complement strand
TTCACCGTTTTCTATGATGATTTCCGTTGGGTCAGACATTGGCCGCTCGCAAACTTCCTTCTACATCGCCTCCAAGACATATATTGGAGGATATCTGATGGAACTCAACTCAAACATTTCAGCCGTCATCACGGGCGGTGCGTCAGGCCTAGGCGCTGCCACGGCACGCCTGCTGGCGAGCCAGGGCGTCAAGTGCGCGCTTTTCGACCTAAATGAGGAAAAAGGCGAAGCCGTGGCAAGCGAGATTGGCGGCGTCTTCTGCAACGTCAATGTCACCTCGGATGAGAGCGTCGATGCCGGCTTTGAAAAGTCCCGCGCGGCGATCGGTCAGGAGCGGATCCTGATCAATTGCGCTGGCACCGGCAATGCGATCAAGACCGCCAGCCGCAACAAGGAAACCGGCGAGATCACGCATTTCCCACTCGATAAGTTTGACCTGATCATCCAGATCAACCTGGTTGGCACATTCCGCTGCATCGCCAAGTCTGCTGCTGGCATGATGACGCTCGATCCGATTGAAGGCGAACGCGGTGCGATTGTGAACACCGCCTCTGTGGCGGCGGAAGATGGTCAGATCGGCCAGGCTTCTTACTCGGCCTCCAAAGGCGGCGTCGTTGGCATGACCCTGCCCATCGCTCGCGACCTGTCGCGTGAGCTGATCCGCGTGAACACGATCCTGCCCGGCATTTTCAACACGCCGCTGCTGGCCGCGGCGCCGGAAAATGTGAAACAGGCGCTGGGCGCACAAGTGCCAAACCCGGCCCGTCTCGGCAATCCGGATGAATATGCTTCTTTGGCCGTCGAAATGTGCAAGAATGGCTATTTCAATGGCGAGGATGTTCGCCTCGATGGGGCCATCCGCATGGCGCCGCGCTAAGTCCGAAATTTATCTCCAGAATGGCCAAAGCCCGCCAAACAGGCGGGCTTTTTCCACTCTACACACTCTACGCGTACTTTACGCATCCGGTGGATCAGACGTCTGGACGTACGATCGTTGCGGACAGGTTCATCAGTACCTCATCAGCGTTAAAATATGATGGATCCTCGGGCGTTTCGCCCTTGCCCATGACAATTTCCGACGTCGCTTCATAACGCACGACTTCGCGCACGTCCCAGGCATCATGCCAGAACGGGTCATGAACCCCGAACCCGCGATGATAGAAGCCGCGATGACCATAATAGCGCGACCGCCAGCTGCGCGGATATCCGACCAGACGACCGGACCGGCCATAGAAGCGGTAATTGCAGTAGAAATTCGAATAGAATGGATCATATCCGCCAAAGCCGGTCGAAACCAGGCGACGATCCTCGTCGGTTTCGCGCTGGACCACGCGGAAATAGTCATAGCCTTCCAGATCAGTCAGCTCTGCGGCGCGGTAAAGCAGATAGGTCTCAACCGTCTTGCGATCGGTCAGACTGTTACCAGCAAAACTGATACTCCACCGATCCGACTCGATTTGTTGGTTTTCATAGCCCTTTTGACCATCAAGAGCGGCTTGATAGGGCGTTGCAGTTGCGCATGCCCCAAGCAATACAAGGGCAGCGAGTGCAGGCGCGAATTTTGGTTTAAGCATCGGCATCAACCTCCTGATCACAGCATTCACATCCTATTAACATATGCAATGTGAACGCCAGATAAATCGCCAAATTGTGATCTTTGTCACAGTCTTTTGAAGATGAATACGCTTTAACAAATCGCGCGGGGGAACGTATGCGGAGGCGCATGGATACATGCGTCCGCAGCGCGCATGCCGGGGGGCCTTCACTCGCTCTTGTCCCCCCGGCATTTTTTATATCTTATTCGTCGCCCTTGAACAGAATGACTTTCTGGTGCGGGAACGGGATTTCGATCCCGGCTTCATCCAGCGCTTTCTTGACCAATTCTGGCACAGTGAAACGCACATCGAACCAGTGCTCGCCTTTCACAAACGGGCGGACGGCAAAGTCGACAGAGCTGTCATT
>JBCCZH010000501.1:0-1963 GCA_039188075.1 Pseudomonadota bacterium | reverse complement strand
TGATGCAGCGCGACTATCTCGCCGCGCCGGAATTCTGGACGATTGGCCAGACGATTGATTATGCGCGTGACAATGCCGACGAATTGCCGACAGATTTCTATGAAGTCTATGTCGTCGACCCGATGAACAAGCCGCTCGGTTATGTCTTGCTGTCGCAACTCTTGCGCACCGAGCGGGAGGTCAAGCTGGCTGATATTATGGAGCCGTTCAGCTCGGATATTCACGTCGATCAGGACCAGGAAGAAGTCGCCTATCAATTCCAGAAATATGCGCTGGCCTCGGCGCCAGTTAAGGACCGGGACGGCCGTTTGGTCGGGATGATCACCGTCGATGATATGGTTCATGTCATCCAGGAAGAGAATACAGAAGACCTTCTGGCGCTTGCCAACGTGTCTTCGGCAGACGGCTCGGACACGGTCTGGGAATCGGTCAAGGCGCGGGCGCCGTGGTTGGGGATCAACCTGATCACAGCCTTTATCGCCTCGGCGATCATTGCCTTGTTCGAAGGGACGCTGGATCGGCTGGTCCAGCTGGCCATCCTGATGCCGGTTGTGGCAGCTTTGGCGGGCAATGCAGGCAGCCAGGGCCTGGCGGTTGCCGTCCGCGCCATCGCTGAGCGGGAAATGGAAGGCAAGGCGGGGCGCCGCGCCGTGGTGCGAGAGACGCTCACCGGCCTCGTCAATGGCGTGATTTTCGCGATCGGCGTTGGCCTGGTTGCGTTTTTCTGGTTTCAGGACGTCAAACTGGCCGTGGTTCTGGGCGTTGCCATGCTGGCTAGCTTCCTGTGGGCGGGGGTATCCGGCATTCTGGTGCCGTTAACCTTAAAACGAATGGGAGCGGATCCAGCGGTGGCCTCATCGGTATTTGTTCTAACCTTGACCGATACGATGGCCTTTTTCAGTTTCCTGGGTCTCGCGACCTTGTTTTTATTATAAATTCCGGTGGTTTTGAGCGCGGCGCACAGTTTGCACTTTGTCTCGAACTGGACAGATAATCTGTCTCAAACCGGAGCAGGTGATGGCATTGAATATGCGCACATCTCAAGCGGGACTAGACGTCATTAAGGCGTTTGAGGGGTTCCGCGCACGCTCGGAGCTATTGCCCAATGGTCGCTGGATCATTGGCTATGGCCACGTGCGCCGTGCCAAAAAGGGCGTCCGGGTTAATGAATCCGAAGCAGAAGCCATCCTGCGCGAATATGATCTGCCGCCCGTAGAGCGCTTTGTTATGCGCTGCGTCCTCGCACCGATGACCCAGAATGAGTTTGATGCGCTGGTATCACTGGCCTTCAATATAGGGCCAAAGGCTTTTGCCAGTAGCGATGTCGTCGCCAGCATGAATGGCGGCAATCGCCTCGAGGCAGCGCAAGCCTTTGATTCCTGGCGGCAAGCCAAAATTGGTGGTCGTATCCAGATTGTTGATGCGTTGGTTCGTCGACGCGCCGCTGAAAAAGCCCTGTTTCTGAACATGCCGGGTCGGATGCCGGTTGCATCATCGCGCCTATATCGCGCCATGCATGATTCCGAAGCCTTGCCGGCGCCTCCGCCGCCGCGGGAGATTTTGGTGGAACATAGTTCCATTCCAGTGTCGGAACTCGATGATCTTCTGGCTGAACCGGAGCCGGAAGAGCTTTTGGAAGCCGCCCCGGCAAAGTCGGCGACTGAGGCCGCAGCAGAGTCTGTCCGCGAACAAATGGTCCGCATTCTTGGCGAGAATGGCAACAAAGTCTCACCAGCGCCGCCACCTGCTTCCACGGATGGTGCGACCCCGGAAGAAATAACGGCCGCAATTTCAGAACTTGCGGGGAATATGAGTTCTGCCCCGGTTCAGAAATCGGTTTGGCCCGCGCATGAAGACTTGCCTGAGCCACCGGAACTCAATCCGCAAGTCGATCCGATTGTTGATGATGGTGAAGTCTTGCAGCCCATCGCCGATACAGATGTGATCGATGACCTGGAAGAAG
>JBCCZH010000500.1:0-1980 GCA_039188075.1 Pseudomonadota bacterium | reverse complement strand
TTTCTTCGAACTCCTGGCCGGTATCGGTGACGCGGCGCGCGAACGCGGCTGCGATATTCTGCTAAGCTATATTGCGCCATCCTCTTATGAGGAATTGGCCACGGCGATGTCGACCAGTCGATCGGACGGCGTGATCTTTCTGGGACAATCGACCTTGCATGATGCTTTTAATCGCCTGGCTGAAGTCGAAGACCGTTTCGTGGTCTGGGGCGCGGCCTTGCCGGACCAGGCCTATTGTTCGGTCGGTAGTGACAATATTGCGGGCGGCCGTCGCGCGACATCTCACCTGGCCCGGCTGGGGCGCAAGAAAATCATATTCCTCGGTGACTCTGATGCGCCGGAAGCCGGCCAGAGAATGCGTGGCTATCGGGAAGGGCTGGAGCTGGCCGGACTGTCATATGAAGACCGGCTTCTGATTCCATCTCATTTTCAGGTGGCCTCTGCGCGCGCCGTGGTCGAAACCCTGATCGCGGAGAAGGCCGATTTCGACGCGATTTTCGCAGCATCTGATCTCATCGCCCTGGGGGCGATACAGGCGATCCGGCGCGCGGGTCTCTCTGTTCCAGAGGATATTGCGGTTGTCGGTTATGATAATGTGCCATTCGGCGTTTATGCCGAAGTGCCACTCAGCACGATCGACCAGGATACGAGTAAAGCCGGGCGCGTCCTGGTGTCCAAATTGCTCGACTCCTCAGGTCAGCGTGGCCCGGACAATGACCGGATCCCCGCCGAGCTGATCATACGTGCATCATGCGGGGCGCCTTAGCACGCCAATAGCGTGTGTTCTTTCAAAAATTTGCACTGTTTTGCAAAAACTTGCAAAAGTTTGCAGGCCCCATTTTGCGCGACTCCGAGATGCTCTGACTATATTTAGGCGGCATCAAACCCTCAGATCGGCGTAAATCAGGTCGTTTTTGATGCATTTTAGTCACATGCCGTCTGCGAAAAAGCATGACAAGTATGTTTCAGGGGTTGGCGTTTTCATAAATTTGCAATAAGCAGGACGAGTCACTTTGTGGACGAGAGCCACAATTGCTGCGTGCATGTTTCAGGGAGGAAAAATTGAAAACAGGTTTCACGAACAAAAGAAGTTGGTTGCTCGGCACGGCGGCCCTTGCGCTGGTCGCAAGTGTCCCGGCTTACGCTCAGGACGCCACCGATGCGGAAGAAGACGAGCAGGCGACCCTCGACGTTGTCACCGTCACAGGTATTCGCGGGTCGATCCAGAATTCCTTGAACGCCAAGAAGAATGCGACATCGATTGTTGAAGCCATCTCGGCGGAAGACATTGGTAAGCTGCCCGACCTGTCGATCGCAGATTCCCTCGCCCGCCTGCCAGGTGTGACGGCACAACGGGTTCGCGGACGGTCTCAGCAGATCTCGATCCGTGGTCTCGGCCCGGACTTCTCGCTGGCGCTCTGGAATGGCCGTGAGGTCGTCTCTGCCGGTAACAATCGCGGCGTTGAGTTTGACCAGTTCCCTTCTGAACTCGTCGCGCAAGGTGTGGTCTACAAGACCCCAGACGCAACGCTCGCTGCGACCGGTATTGCTGGCGCGATTGATTTGAGAACGGTGCGGCCGCTCGACTATACCGAACGCAAGCTGAACTTCTCCGGCAAGTACGTGTTCAATGACAATGATCAGCCGAACCCAGACTTTGATGAAGACGGGTATCGCCTGTTCGGGTCATTGATCGATCAGAATGCCGACGGCACGATCGGTTGGTCACTGGCGGCCACGGTCCAGTCTAACCCGACCCAGTTCACCTCTCGTGAATTGAAAACCAATAGCGGTCAGACATCGGTCGATCCGCTGACGGGTCTGGTCTATCCATCTGACAATCCGCGGACCGGTGTTGTCTCTCGTGAGTTCGAGCGGACGTCTGTTGCCGGTGCCCTGCAGTTTGAACCAAATGATCGCTGGCAGACGACGATTGACGCGTTTTACACGGACACAGAAGACGCTGGTATCTTCCGCGGT
>JBCCZH010000499.1:0-2010 GCA_039188075.1 Pseudomonadota bacterium | reverse complement strand
GTGCCGGCAATGGGACCAGCGCCGCACAGGCCGCGAAAAACCCGGCAATCTTTCTATACAAAGCTCGACTGATCATGACAGATCCTCCTCGAAGGTCAGATGCCGTTGGAAGAATGGCAAGACATCGGTCTCGATCCGCCCGCCCGCATTGAACACGCTATCGCCCCAACCACCATTATATTCTTCGGCCTCGTGCGGCACGCCAAACTCGTTCAGTTTACGCGAATAGAATTGATTGGAGTAGACATGGTCCTGATTGCCATCATGCCGGCCCCAGTCAAACTTGAAGGCGCGAAGGCGCTTCAGATTTTCCGCATACGCGCCGACATGGCGCTCCAGGAAAAAGCTCTGCTGCAATTTCTCGGTCAGGGCCGGATCCATAATCAGCTGTCCATCCTCTCGCGTGGCGGGCGGATCGAAATAAAGCGGCGGGCGATCCGAGTTGGGAAGGTTCGCCTGATAGATGATGGTGAAAATCTCATTCAGGAAATTCCCCTTGATGTCCCCTAGGCTTTCGGCAGCCGCCAGGGCCTCCCAATCGGGGCGTGACTGCATCAGGATATTGCCATGCCCGGTCGCGACCGGGTGCATACCATAGACGACGCCGAACACGTCTGGCCGCCGAGACGCGATGCGGATCGCGCCATAAGCGCCGGCATGTTGACCAAAGATCCCGCGTGCACTCGGTTGCGGCAAGGTTCGATAAGTGGTGTCGATATGCGCCACCAGATCGTCCGCGACGAAACTCAACCAGTCCCCGGTCACCGGCGAGCTGGTATAGAACCCACCGCCAGTTGGCGTGTTGAAATCCGCGGCGACGACAATGACCGGACCCATACCTCCCGAGGCGATCGCAGCGTCGAAATGGGCCTTGCCATCATAGGTATCGAACAAGGCGGTCTCATCCTCGAAAAAAGAATGGAGATAATAGATCACCGGATAGGCCTGGTCGGTTTGGTCATAATCAGGCGGCAGATAGACCTGGATATCCCGTTCGGATGCGACGCCAATCCGATTGCCGTCAAAGGCATCTGAGACGATCGCATCATGCGTGATTTGACCGCCGGTTTCTGCCATAGCCGGGCTGGACGCCACGGCGAACAGTCCGATTGAAATCAGACTCATCTTCCAGTTCATGTGTCTTCCTTTTCAGTTGCGCACCGTCGCATTGACCTCACCTCTTATTTATTTTACAAAACAGAAAAAATGGATTTGTCAAATGCCAAAGGGAAAATTTCTGGGCGAGTTTGAACTGATTGTCCTGGGCGCTCTGATGCGGCTTGGTGATCAGGCCTATGGCGTGGCGATTATCAATGAGATTGAAGACCGCACCGGTCGCAAAGTCTCTGTCGGTGCCCTCTATGCCACGCTCAACCGGATGGAAAAGAAGCAATATGTTCAGTCCCGATTGGGCGAGACATCGGCCGTGCGGGGCGGGCGGGCCAAGCGTTTTTTTATCGTCACGCAGGAAGGCCAGTTGCAAGTTGAACGTTCATCAGCCGTGTTGCACAAAATGCTGCACGGGCTACCGGCCTGGACAAAAGGAGCGATGGCCTGATGACGACGACGCGAACATCCTTCGCTGACGGATTGATCGGTTTCCTGGTTGGAGCGGAGCTGAGCGAGGCGATTATTGGCGACCTGAAGGAACAGGCGCAGGCGACAGCAATGCCCGACCGGTCGCTTACTTTTGCCGTGCTGAGATCTCTACCTGGTCTGATCCAGCTGGGTCTGAGCAATGTCTCAATTCGGCGGTTCCGGATCGAGGTCTTATGGCTGACCGCCTTGCTGGCGACTGCCTGGATGTGGGAGCTGAAAATCGCGCAGGTCTTTGCCTGGCCGATAGCATCGAAGCTCACAGCATTTTCACCATTCTCGATCGTACTGACCTGCAAGCTTGCCTACCTTGCCCTGTTTTCGCTGGGCCTCCTCCTGTTGATGGGTGGTTGGCGGCTGATGAATCGTTCGGAAGCTATCTCCTGGCGCGTGCGCACCCAGCGTTTTGGCGCG
>JBCCZH010000498.1:0-2010 GCA_039188075.1 Pseudomonadota bacterium | reverse complement strand
TCGCCCCGGGCACGCAATCTGGCGCCCGCGGCATGACTGTGCCGGAACTGCAAATCGTCAATGCCGCGAGCACGCCAGGTTTCATAAATTTCATGACCGAAATGACCGCGCGCACAGCTGCCAATGCAGAAGACGAAGAGTATAGGCTGGAGTTTGAAGAGGCAGGTTATCCATATGACAGCGCGCTCGCCAGACGGAGCTTCGTTCCCGACTATTCCAAAGAGCTGGCATTGGCGATCGACCCCGCAGCTTTGGCTGAATCGCTCAATCAGGAAATGGCCTATGGAAGTCTCTCTGCGGAGACCCTGCAAGGCATCATATCGGTCGTGGAAAACACGCCTATGGAAAATTCCGCTGATGCAGATGGCGCGCGCGTGCGTGTGCTCTACGCCATTCTGATGGTGCTCGCGTCTCCCGATTACACCGTTCAACGCTAGACCCCGGAGACGACCAATGCTGAACCGTCGCCTTTTTCTAAAGACCGCTGGCGCGGCCGCGATCACATCTGCAAGTATGGTGGGACGCCCGATCAGCTTTAACGCACACGCTGCAAACACGTCTGGATACAAAGCGCTGGTTTGCGTTTTCTTCCTCGGCGGGCTCGACAATCATGATGTGCTCTTGCCTTATGACCAGGCATCGTACACCTCATTCGCCACTGCCCGTCAGTCGCTGCTCAATCGACAGGGCGCCGCGCGGCAACTGAACGCCCTATTGCCGATCGTCCCCACCGAGCCGACAATTCTCGGCGGGCGACTGGTCGCGTTGCCACCAGAAATGCCGCAAATGAAAGCCCTGTTTGATCAGGGCCGCGCCGCAATTGTCGCAAATGTCGGGCCGCTCATCGAGCCAACGACGCGAGCGACCTTTGAAAGTGGCGCGGCGCGCGTACCGCCTCGCTTGTTTTCGCACAATGACCAGCAAGCCACCTGGCAAGCAAGCGCACCTGAAGGGGCGCAATTTGGCTGGGGCGGACTATTTGCCGACGCCGTTCTGGGCTCTGGTGCGAATGCGACGTCCCCTGAATTTACGACCATTGCCAGCACAGAAGTGGGGCCGTTTCTGACCGGACGCACCGCACGCGCGTATAATGTTGATGTGGGGGGCGCCGCAACGGTCGAAGCGCTCAATGGTTTGCGAGGAAACGACCTGTCATCGGATGAACGCCGCATCCTGGAAGGCCTCCAACAGCAGTTGCGCGCGGACAATTACCGAGGCACGCACATTCTCGAGCGGGATTTCGCAGATGCCGTCAATGGCGGCTTCCGATCGAATGCGACCTATGATCAGGCGCGCGCGAGCGGCAACGCCTTGTCCACGAGTTTCCCCGGAACGCCTTTGGGTCAGCAGCTCCGGTCTGTCGCCGAGACGATCGCCGTGCGGGGACAACTCTCGGTGACACGACAAGTATTCTATGTCGGGATTGGCGGGTTCGATACGCACTCGGCTCAGGCGAACAGCCTGCCAGCATTGCTTGGTCAGATCGATGGCGGAATCGCCGCCTTTTACACCGCGATGCAGGAACTTGGGGTCGCGAATGATGTGACACTGTTCACCGCATCTGACTTTGGCAGGACCCTGGCGGTGAATGGCGATGGTACCGATCATGGCTGGGGCGGGCATAGTTTTGTGGTTGGCGGAAGCGTGCGTGGAAAACAGATTTATGGATCAATTCCAGATTTCTCCCTTGGCCACGACGCGGATTCAGGTGGTGGTCGGCTGATACCATCCGTTTCTGTTGAGCAGTTCGCTGCGCCGCTCGGCAAGTGGTTTGGTTTGACCGACTCCGAACTTTCCGCAGCGCTTCCAAATCTTGCCAATTTCGACGCCAACCAGGTGCCTTTCTTGTGAGGCCCCTCAAATAAAATTCGGCTTGTATCGGAATAAGGTTCGATGCCCAGCCGTCATCTCTCTGACAGGCCCCTATCCATCAATTGAGGAGATCCTGATGGTCAAGAATTCGAAACTTCTATTGAGCACTGCGTCTGCGTTGGCACTATTGCTGTCGCC
>JBCCZH010000497.1:0-2027 GCA_039188075.1 Pseudomonadota bacterium | reverse complement strand
TCAAGATCAATCGTGGCCAATCCCTCGAATGCCGTGGCAAAGGCCCGGTCGAAACGGTCCAGGTGACGCTCGTCCTTAACCATGGCCGTGCGCGCCAGATAGTAGAAGCCGTCGATGTCATAGGTGACCATGCCAGCCTGCATGCCTTCGAGGAACGCCAGGTATTCGCGGACCGAAACCGGCACACCATGGGCGCGCAGGCTGTCGAAGAAGGGCAGAAACATCGGCGTTTCCCGGCTTGCTAGAAGACCGACCTGATCAGAAAGATATTGGCAAACAGGGCCAGTATCGCGAAGAGGATTCCGTAGACCCCGGCATATTGCGCGATGTCGAGCCGCTTGCCCTTGTTGCGCCATGCCCGATGGGCGCCATAGGCAGCTCCGGCAAAGAAGCCCAGAATAGGGATCAAAGCTGGCTCCGATCCCGAGCCGGCGCAAGCGCAGCGATCTCATTCAACCGTGCGCGCACGATTTCCTCGCTGCCAAAGCCATAGCGCGCCCAGCCGATGCAGTCATGGCGCACGATCTTCGCTTCCTGTATGCGGCCCTGATATTCAAGCGCTTCGGCCTTGATCATCAGCATGGTGGCCAGCAGGGCCGCGTTCTGGCTTTTGTTCACAACAGGCAGATGTGCATTGACGATGCGCTCGGCGGTTTGAGCGTCACCCGATGACAGCGCATAGGCTGCGATCTGCATGCCGACATGGGCCGACTGAAGCTGCGTTTCCGGGTTCAGCGCATAAAGCTCTGCGGCCTGAAAGAAGTTGGACAGCGCCTCGTCGGTGTCTTCGCCCAGATACAGGCGCGCATAGACAAAGCGGCTGAATGCCATGCGGTTGTCGGTCCATCCTTCACGCAGCGCAATGCGCAGCGCGGCTTCTGCCGAAACGCGGCGACGGGCAAGCGAATACCCCGGGCCAAGCGCGCCCTCGATTGCCTCGATCCAGCCCCGGGGTGTGGGGTCTGGCGCTGCCATCCCGGCAGGGCCACCACGGGGATTGATCCGCGCCATCACAACCGGAATGCGCTCGGCCACCTGATCTGCCGACATGCCGCTGCGCAATTCCGGAGCGTAGGTGGCCCGCAGCATAAGCATGTCGAATTGGGTCAGGACAGTGTGAAAATTGTCGTCATTAAAGACGGTGCCCGGAAGGCGGTAGAGATCGTTCAGCGGGCCAAGCGCCTGGGCAATTTCTTCGTGCAGGCAATCACGTGTCTCTTGCGGGCTGACGTCTGACGGCATGAAGATCGCCACACGCTCGCGGGTTTGAAGCGCCGCCCAGTCCAGCTGCCGACTTCTGCGCTTCAGCCGGAAATCGGACCAGCTGAGCGCATTCGGAACAACAAAGCACGCGGCGTGCGGCACGACGCGCTGAAGTGTCTTACGCGGGATCGTCTGCACGGTAATGTTGGCGGTCTGATCGGTGGCGACCCGGCGGATATCGATACGCGCTTCACTGCGCAGGCGTCCGATCAGATGGTCAAGATCGGGCACCAAGCTGGGTTGGGCTGTTCCGCTGACCCGTATCGTGATCGGTCCCTCGAATCGGGTAAAGGTCGGCAAAGGCCGCCCGCTTTCCATCTGAAAGCTCAGCTCCATGAAGTCGCGCGCAAGCACACTGTTCGGGCGCGACGGCACGTCCACGGCCACGGGCGCGAAGGTCTTCATTGGCGGCAGGGTTTCAGGCAGGGATGTGCGGCGCTGCGGAATTTCTGCGTAGTCAGGGCTGGCGCATCCTGCGAGCACAGCAGCGACCAACAGAAAAAACGCAGATCTCATGCCGGGGCACCTCGCTGATACACAATGAACGGTGTCAACTCACCAACGCGGTCGTAAAGTTGCCGCGCCGTCCGGTTGGAATGCTGCGTTTGCCAGTAAACCTTGGCCGCACCGGCGGCATCGGCGGCGGCATAGACCGCTTCGATCAGCGCCCGGCCAATACCCCGGCCCCGCACATCGGGGCGCGCATAAAGATCCTGAAGATAGCAGGTGTTGGCCACGATCCAGCCGTGGCGGTGAAACAGATA
>JBCCZH010000496.1:0-2033 GCA_039188075.1 Pseudomonadota bacterium | reverse complement strand
GGCGGATCGAGACCGATGTCTTGCCATTCTTCCAACGGCATCTGACCTTCGAGGAGGATCTGTCATGATCAGTCGAGCTTTGTATAGAAAGATTGCCGGGTTTTTCGCGGCCTGTGCGGCGCTGGTCCCATTGCCGGCACTGGCAGGCGAAGTCACCGAACACACGTTCTATTCCGAAACGCTGGCGCGTGATTATGCCTATATCGCTTATACGCCGGAGGGATATGACGCGGGATCTGGCCAATATCCAGTTGTCTATTTGCTGCATGGATCGCTCGGCAATGAAGGTCATTGGACGGAGTTTGTCGAAGCCGAACGCATTCTCGATGACATGATCGAGTCCGGCGCGATTCCCCCCGCCATCGTGATCATGCCGGGCGCGCTGAGCTGGTGGGCAGATGGGTATAATGAACCCGCCGAGACCGCCTTTATCAATGATCTCATCCCGCATATCGATGCGACCTGGCGGACCCTTCCGCGTGCCGAGTCCCGCGCGATAGGCGGGCTTTCGGCAGGTGGCTTCGGCACGGTAAACCTGACGATGAAACATCCTGATCTGTTCGCTGCGGCGCTGGCCTTCTCGCCCGCCTCTTATGCCGGGCTTCCACCCGGGGGCTCAACCGCCTGGACGCATCCGACATTTCACGATGAGGCCGGCAATTTCGATCCCGATCTGTGGCACAAGCTGAATTATGAATCGCTGATTTCGGCCTATTTGGCGCAGGAAAAGGTCGTTCCTTTCTATATCAATTCCGGCGACCATGACGCGCTCGATATCGCTTATCACGGCGCCGTTCTGTACCAGCGATTGCGCGCGCACCAGCCAGACCTTGTCGAATTCCGGGTGATTGATGGAGGACATGAATGGCCGGTCTGGATCGCGACCTTGCCCGAGGCGCTGAGCTTTGCATTTGAACATGTCGCTTACGAGATCCCCCCGTTTGAGGACAGCAACCCGTTTGCGCGCTTTATCGGCACCTGGACGCTCAAGGATGATCTTTTTCAACAGGTCTGGGACGGGCAAACCATAGAGACGCTGACGCTGCCCAACCACATCACCGATTGTGACGAACTCAATACCAATCACAGCTTGCTCTGCGTCGTCGATGCGGGTGACTTGAAAGGTCAGATCTACTGGACACGCGGGGAGGGGGCCGAAACGGTCAGCCATCTCTCCCAGTTCGGCACGGTCCGGATCGGGACCGGTATTGGCGAGATGCTGGCCAACGAGACTTTGCAGCTCAAGATCGCTTTTTCCGATGAACCCGACGGGACCTATCGGATCTATGAATATGCCTGGGTCTCAGATGATGAATATGAGCTGATGTCGCGTCAGTATTCAGCAGACGGAACGCCCACCGGGAATTGGTATGGCGGCAGCTTTGTGCGCCAAACAGCTGAACAGTAAAGCGCAAACGAAAACCGCCCGCGATCAAGTTCGCGGGCGGTTTCGATCATTAGAGGTGTGACGGCGGTTAAGCGGGCACTTTGGCGCGTGGGCCAGCGGCGATCACATCAGCCTCGACATGCGCTTCATAGACTTTGAAATTCTCGACGAACATTTTGGCCAGCTTGTCGGCTTGCGCATCATAGGCGGCCTTGTCCGTCCAGGTGTCACGTGGATTGAGAATTGTGCTGTCCACGCCGTCCAGCGCGGCGGGCACCATGAAGCCAAATGTCTCGTCCTTGCGGAACTCCGCCGTGTTCAGCGAGCCATCCAGCGCGGCGTTCAACAAGGCGCGCGTCGCCTTGATCGGCATCCGGTGGCCAACGCCATGGGCACCGCCCGTCCAGCCGGTTGAGACCAGCCAGCAATTGACATTGTAACGATCAATCAGCTCGCCCAGAAGCTTGCCATACTCACTCGGGTGGCGCGGCATGAAGGGACCGCCAAAACAGGTTGAGAAAGTCGCGGTCGGCTCTGTCACACCTTTTTCGGTACCGGCGACTTTCGCCGTATAACCAGACAGGAAGTGATACATGGCTTGTGCCGGCGTCAGCTTGGCGATGGGCGGCATGACGCCAAACGCATC
>JBCCZH010000495.1:0-2048 GCA_039188075.1 Pseudomonadota bacterium | reverse complement strand
TACCTTGCCGCGAGAGAGCTGTAAGGGGTAGACCCGAAGCCTGAGGGTAAAGGATTCGGGCGAGATGGACTCATTTGTCGAGATTGCAGGCACCGGGCTGCGCTATGCTGGCTATGTCGGACTGCCGCTCCTGCTTCTGCCGCTCCTCGTCGTGGCGATCCCGAAACCACTTGCGCGCCTCGCCAAGGGCGTCAGCCATATTCTGGACCGGATGAGCGGCGCGGCCATGGCCCTGGCCATCTCGGCCGCTTTTCTGATCATTCTCATTCAGCTGACGGCCGTCCTTCTTCGGTATGTCTTTGGTCTCAGCTTTTCCTGGTTGAATGATAGCGTCATCTTCAGTTTCGCAATGATCTTCATGCTCGGCGCGGCCGCAACGCTGCGTGACGATGGACATGTGCGCGTCGACATTCTGCGCGGCCGTTTTGGTCCGCGTACTCGGGCCGGGATCGAACTGTTCGGAGCGATGGCCTTTGTGTTTCCGATCTGCATCCTTATTCTCTATGCCGGATCAGGTCTGATCGCCCGCTCATGGCTGGATCTCGAACCATTCAATGAGAGCGACGGCCTGCCGATCCAGTATCTGTTCAAAACGCTGGTCCCGCTCTTTGCCATCCTGCTAATGGGGCAAGGGCTCAGCCAGGCCTTGAAAGCGGCCTTGATTCTACGCGGCGAGAGCGAACCCGACGATATGACACCCGCGCATGGGGGAACCGTGTGATGGAACTCGAACTCGTTCTCGCGCTTGGCATGTTCCTGACCGCCATTGCGGCGCTATTGGCAGGGTATCCCGTCGCCCTGACCCTGGGCGGTGTGGCGCTCATCTTCGGATTGATCGGGGTTCAACTGGACCTGATCCCCCTGCCCATCCTGCGCAATCTGCCGAGTCGCATGCTCGGGTCGATGGAAAATCAGGTCCTGATCGCCGTGCCGCTCTTCGTTCTGATGGGCGTCATCCTGGAACGATCGAAAGTTGCAGACGATTTGCTGCACACAGCGAGCCGTCTGCTGGCGCGCGTCCGCGGCGGACTTGGTTATGCGGTCGTTATTGTAGGTGCCCTGCTGGCCGCCTCCACCGGCATTGTCGGGGCGACTGTGATCACGATGACCCTGATCGCCCTGCCGACCATGCTGCGCCAGGGCTATGACCCCCGACTGGCCACAGGCACGATTGCCGCCAGCGGTACGCTTGGCCAAATCATTCCGCCCAGCATCGTTTTGATCCTGCTGGCAGACGCCGTCTCGAACGCCAATCAGTCCGCGGCCATGCGATCCGGCGGCGGCGCGGGCGTCGTGTCTGTCGGCGACCTGTTTGCCGGCGCCTTGCTGCCGGGCTTGCTCCTGGTCAGCCTCTACCTGCTTTATCTGATGATCACCGCGATCCTGCGCCCAAGTGCCAGCCCGGCTGTGGTGCTGGAAGAGGAATCAGATCCGCTAACGCTGACCGAGATCGCCCGCAGCCTGGGCGCACCTCTGCTGCTCATCATCGCTGTTCTGGGCTCTATCCTTGGGGGACTGGCTTCACCGACCGAAGCGTCCGCGATTGGCGCCGGCGGGGCGCTTTTATTGGCTGGCCTGCGTCTTACGCCCGAACATGGCAGAACCGGCGATCTTGGCAGCATCTGGGGCGCCTTTATCAGCCTGATCCTTCTGGGCCTGATGACCAATACGCTCGATCTGACCGTGACGCGCGACGGCCTAGGCACAGTCGACTATCTCGCCATCGGCCTCGCCGGCTTTGCCAGTCTGGTCTTCCTTGGTGGATTGCTCTCAGCGGCGCGCGTTCTAATCCGCGCCAGCCAGTTTAGCAGCGCGCTGACCGCCGGCGCCCAGATTACCAGCATGGTGTTCCTGATCCTCATCGGCGCCAGCCTGTTTGCGCTCGTGTTCCGCGCTTATGGCGGCGAGCATTATGTCGAAGCTCTGCTGACCAGCATTCCAGGTGGTCTCTGGGGGGCTTTGGCCATCACCATGCTCGTCATGTTCATCCTTGGCTTTTTCCTCGACTTTATCGAAATTGTCTTCGTCGTCGTACCGATTGTGGCACC
>JBCCZH010000494.1:0-2072 GCA_039188075.1 Pseudomonadota bacterium | reverse complement strand
TGAGGGCATCATTTACTTGGATTTAGCCCAAGTTTGAGACGGAACGAGAATTTCTAGCCGTTCAAATCATCCTAAGTTGCTCGGCATGCAAACGAACGCTTTATCACCGCTTTCGCAAGGGCTTCCGACGGACACGAATCGGCGTCTGACCCCTCTCTCCATTCCAGACTGGGCCGCCGTCTGGTCGCCTGTCGCTGAAATGCATGCCCTGCATCCACGCAATGAAGATGGCACAAGTCATTGGCGCGGATTCGTGCATGGCCGATTGGCCGGCGCACAGTTTGCGACTGGGTGTCAATTGGTTCAGCGAAGCAAGCGACTGGCGCTCACGCCGAACGGGGCGCTGGCTATACAAAATGTGTCGTCCGGAGCGATCGCGATGGATTATGAGACGCGATCCTTCGTCCAGCGCCCGGGCTATATCTCAATCATTGATCTGAGCCAGACCTTCAAGGCGAGCTATCAGCAGGCGGTTGGCGAAATGATATTCATACCGCGAGAGCTATTGGGATTCTCTCAGTCGGATCGTGTCGAGCCCGCCTTAGTTCCAACCGATTCTGTGCAAGGGAAAATGCTCACGACGGAGCTTCACCACTTTTTCAAACCAGAAGATGAATTCGGTGATGAACGTCTATTCGATGCCAACACACTGCTGCACCTGACCAATTCGATCTTGTCCAGCCAGCGCCATCCGTCGTCGGATCGGGTTGAATGGTGGCGGGCACGCAATACGCTCATACGCGCCCATATCGAGGAAAATCTCGGCGATCTCAGCCTCTTGCCGGCCCAGATCTGCGACAAATTCAATCTGTCGCGCGCCACGCTGTATCGGATGTTTGAGGTGGATGGTGGCGTGCGCCGCTATATTCAGGATCGCCGCCTTTATGCGGCGGTCTGGGATCTCGCCGAGGGCGGTATCCACCGTGGCCGGCTGACCGAAGTGGCGGAAAAATGGGGCTTCTCTTCGAATGCCAATTTCAATCGCGCGGTGAAGACCGTATTCGGAATGCCCCCCGGGGCCTTGTTCCGGGGACCTGCTTTGATCATTCCGTCCAGACTGGAGCACCGACAGGAAGAATTCCCGGTCTATGCCTGGTTTGCACGATTGCAGCGCGAAAAAGTGCTGATCTACTAATGCGGGGAGGCAGGTAAAGGTCGCTCGCCTCGCGTGGTCAGCGCGCCGCCTAGAATGATATCTCGGTGCCGGCCAATTCTGGCAATTGCAGCAGGATCACAAGGTCACGTAATTCCTGACGCGCCGCGACATGGCTCATTGTGAATGAGACATTTGACCCGCTTTCGGTCAGATCCAGCAAGGTCAATCCGGCCGGGAACAGCTCGCGATAAATGACCCGCTCGGACAGGCCTGGCGCCAGTCGGAACCCGATTCGTTTGGACAGGTTGGCGAGGGCCTCACCAACTTTCTGCTTGTTGCGGGCCTCAAGCGGCGAGACGCGGTTGCGCATCACGATCCAGTCAATCGGCTGACGCGATGTCCGAGCTTTATTCTTGCGGCACTGCCAGACCATTTCCGAGTAAAAACTCGGCCGCAGCACTTCCAGCGTTTGCGGGTTCACATCGCCGAGCAAGTCGAAGTCGACAAAGGAATCATTCAGCGGCGTGATCAGCGTGTCGGCGCTCATATGCGCAATGCGCGAGAGATAGGTGTCGCCGCCTGGTGCATCGACAATGATCAGTTCGCAAACCGCTTTCAGGCGCTCCAGGGACGTATGGAAGCGTTCTGTCTCTTCCTTTTCGGCGACATCGAGGTCGCGTTCGGTACTGGCATCGACCCGAATGATTTCGGGCATGGGCAATTTGGCGCCTGTGGATTGCATCCAGCGCATGCGATTCTCGAGATACCGGGTCAGGGTTCGCTGACGCACATCGAGATCGATCACACCGACCTTGCAACCCATCCGCATGAGGGCAATGGCCAGGTGGATCGACACGGTCGATTTGCCGGCGCCGCCTTTTTCATTCCCAACAACGATAACCCGGCACTGTTTCTGTGCCGTGGTAGAAAGTGTCAGAGTGTCGGCGGAATCGCCTAAATGTCCGTATCCGTCGGC
>JBCCZH010000493.1:0-2082 GCA_039188075.1 Pseudomonadota bacterium | reverse complement strand
GCAACGGCGAGCGTATTCATGCGGCGGCTTCCTGTTGATTGGCGGGGCGCGTGGCGGTCCAGATGAGCACGCTCAGGCCCTGGTCCAGCGAGGCTGGTGGGTCGAACCGGGTTGGCGCCTGCACGGCGAGCCCGGCGGTATCGGCCCAGGCGGACATGTCCTCTTCGCGAATGCCGAGGCGGCGATGGCCCTGACTTTCGCGCAAGAATTCAAGATCGTGCGGCGCGAAATCGACGACCAGCAATTGTCCGCCCGGTTTGAGAATGCGGGCGGCTTCCGCGATCACGTCTTCCGGTTGTTCGAGATAGTGTAGAACCTGGTGAACAATGACCAGGTCGGCGCTATTGTCTTCGAAGGGGGTGTCGGTGACATCGCCCTGACGGACGCGGGCATTGCGGATTTCGGCGCGATTGAGGTTTGCGCGCGCGACGGTCAACATGTGATGCGACAGGTCCAGGCCTTCTGCGTCCTGGGCGTGCGGGGCCAGAAGGGCCAGCATGCGGCCCGTGCCGGTGCCAAGATCGACAACGCGTTCAAACCGCCTGTCACCGATCTGGTGCAGGATGGCGGCTTCGATATCGGTTTCCGGATAGTGGAGCGCGCGCAGCCGGTCCCAGTTTTCGGCAATATTGGAAAAATAGGATTCAGCAGAGACGGCGCGTTCGCGGCGTACATTCTGGAGCGCCGCCGCGTCCTCAAGAAAGGGGTCCGCCGTCAGGTCGAGTTCCGCGAACAGGGCATTCAGAACCCGACCGGCCCAGTCTTTCGTACTGGCACGATAGAATACCCAGGAGCCTTCCGGCAGGCGTTCGACCAGCCCGCCATTGGTCAGAGTCTTCAAATGATGCGATAATCGCGGCTGACTCTGATCCAAAATCTGAACCAGCTCGCCCACGGCCAGGTCGCCGCGCCGCAACAGCGCCAGAATGCGCAACCGAGTCGGTTCGCCCGCCGCCTTCAAGGCGTCAACGAGGGTGCTGGGATCTGACGTCATAAATCATATAAACGATCATTTATATGATTTGCAAGCGTGAATTTCCCAAACTCTGAAAATGTGCTCAACTGGACACAGTTTTAGACCATGTCGGAATATTCACATTAGGTTTATTTGATTTGTTGCATATCCGACCTCATATCGCCTGCCGTTAAGAAGGATCGGTCCCATGCGATTTGCGAGTGTACTTACGACTTCACTCCTGGCTGTCACGGCGTGTGCAACCACGCCTGTGGAAGACACGTCGCCCACAGCGGTTTACGACCCGTGGGAAGGCTTCAACCGGCAAGTCTATGCTTTCAATGATGGCGTCGACCAGGCCGTTCTGGAGCCCGTCGCCAAAGGCTATCGGGCCGTCACCAATGAGCCGATCCGTGGCGGCGTCTCGAACTTTCTGACCAATCTCAATCAGCCGGTCGTGTTCGCCAATACGGTGCTTCAGGGCAAGCCGGGCGCCGCGATCGATACGGTCACGCGATTCACGGTCAATTCAACCATTGGTCTCGCCGGCATCCTGGATGTCGCGACGACGCTGGATGTGCCAGAGCATCGGGAAGATTTCGGGCAGACCCTGGGCGTCTGGGGCGTGCCGAACGGTCCGTACCTGGTGCTGCCTTTCCTCGGATCCTCGAATGTCCGGGATGCGGTCGGGTTTGGCGTCGATATCGCCTTCGATCCCCTTACTTATGCCCAATTTGAGGGTGATACAGAAACGCGGATTGCGTTGCAGGTGACAGAAGTCATTTCGGTGCGCGAGAATCTGATTGAAGCGGTCGAAGTGCTGCGCGATCAACCCGAACCTTATGTTGCGCTGCGGCGGAACTATACACAACAAAGAGCCGCCGCGATACGCGATGGCCGTGAGCAAGAAGACCCGTTTGAGGATTTGCCTGATTTCGATGATTACGATTTCGGCGATGAAGAGGAATTCGAGTCACAGGAAGAATGATGATGAAGATACGAAACTGGATAATTTCATCAGCCATGCTGGCCGTCGCAGCCGCGCCGGCTTTTGCTGACACACAGACAGAAGAATATGTTCGGACCAATGCCAATGATGTACTCGCATCATTGAACGCCCCGGGCCT
>JBCCZH010000492.1:0-2083 GCA_039188075.1 Pseudomonadota bacterium | reverse complement strand
GCCCAGATCCGGCCGGCGCCGGTCTGGAATCAGGCGTTTCGATGAAATCGGAATAACCGCTTCTCGTGACATCGCAAAGACCATCATGCCACCGTCCGGGAAACAGGGGGCATAGGCCTCGTCGAGCACGTTCAGGCCACCCGTAAATGCACCCATGGCCGGCATGATGAGACGTTCCCCATCCGTCACGAAACAGCGGCGTCGCAACGCCCGGACCTTGCTGACGACTTTCGCACAGGGGTGTAAGTGCCCCGCCACTTCGCCGGTTTCGCCGGTCGGTTCGTGCCGGAAAACCAAGTCAGCCATGCGCAGGACCTTGCTGGGACGTCCCCCCAGGTGCGCGGGCGGATCCGGATCATGATTGCCTTCTACCCAGATCCAGTCGGTCTGCCCGGTCAAGGCGCGGACACGCGCGGCATCCGCCTCGTCCATCCGCGTCTCGGCCTTGCGGTCATGAAAACTGTCGCCCAGCGAGATGACGCGATCGGGCTGAAAGGCGTCGACCAGCTGCTCGACAATGGCGAGCGTCGCGCTGGTATCATAAGGCGGCAACATCTGGCCTCGGGCCGCAAAGCTGGAGCCTTTTTCCAAGTGAAGGTCGGACACGATCAGCGTCTTTGCTGCGCGCCACCAAAGCCCGCCTTCCGGCAAGGGCGTCAACAGCTCGCCGCGCAGGTGAATATGCGTCTCACTGGTCTGATGTCGGACCGCAGGGTTCATGGCGCCACCCTGACCTGCGCCGCGATGAGGGTCAATTGGTCAAGCTGAGCGGATTCACAGGCGTCGCGCAAAAAAGCAAGCCGCCCCTCGGGGCGGCTTGCTCGAATTTGTAGACCCGCAGCCACACGAGCTGCGGATCCTTGTCACCCTTCGACTACCAAGTGTAACGGGCTTTCAGGTAGTAGGATCCACCATTAAAGCCAGCCGGGGCCGCTTCTGGGTAAAGCTGGCCGAGAGACGCCGCATTCGGGTTCTCATCCGGATAGTTGTCGAAGATGTTGTTGGCACCAATGATCAACTCGACCTGATCGTTCAGATAGTATCCAAACTCAGCATCGATATTGATTTCAGCACCTTGCTCGCCTGTGCCGTTGCCGGTGTCTTCCCACTCGCCGAAATAATTCGCGCGGGTCAGGAAGCGCCAGCTGTCCTGGGCGTGCTTGAAGGTCAGAGAGCCTTTCAGCTCCGGCAGCAACTCTTCCAGCGCATCCACACGGCCTTCGCTGATCGGGTTGATCGATCCGCGATCGTCGACCTCGGTGTCGATATAAGCGAAGGACAGAGCCAGATCAGACTCGCCACGATCGGTCAGCTCCAGAGGCATAGTCCCGACAACTTCAATACCGGATGTGGTGGTGTCAAAGCTGTTGGAGAAGTACCGGAACTCGTTCAGGTCTTCGAAGCCAACAAAGGCATTGCGATCGATCACGCCGGCATTGCCGAGCTGCGTCAGACCATCGCTGACCGACATGAACGGTCCAAGCCCGTTCTGGGCGCCTGTGAAGTCCAGAGCTTCCAGGAAGTTGACGTTGGCCGACAGGGCAATCCGGTCGGTCACTTCAATGTTGAAATAGTCGACAGTCCAGGTCATTGGACCGACATCGAACGCAGCACCAAAGGTGAAGTTCTGCGCAGACTCGGTTCCGAGTTCTGGACGGCCACCATCACGGTTCTCGATGAAGTCCGCGGCCAGCTGACCGGCTGCAGATGAAAGCGGCAGCGTACCCTGGTCAACCAGGACACCCCCAACATTCTGAGTCGTCACGTTCGTGACATTGGCCTGACCGGCGGTCGGGGCGTGGAAGCCTGTCGACACGGTACCGCGCAGACGGAAATTGTCCGTGACGCGGTACAGCGCCCCGATCTTGTAATCCGTCGTGCTGCCAAACTCATCATAGTCCTCAAACCGGACGGCACCTTGCAGGGTGAACTGGTCAGTCACGTCAGCTTCGAGGTCGACATAGAACGCGTAGCTCGACTGGCTGTTCGTGCTTGACGCGGTAAAGCCGCCAAAGCCGTTCGAACTGGACGAGAAGCCCTGGTCCGCGAGCGGGCCAAGTGCGAATGAGGCCGGGTCACCTGC
>JBCCZH010000491.1:0-2142 GCA_039188075.1 Pseudomonadota bacterium | reverse complement strand
GGCGGAAAATGATCGCGGCGGTGATCGTCTTGGCCAGCGGGAAAATGCCGGAAAAGAAGATCACGACCAGGCCGAGAAAGGGCAGGCCGCTCTCGAACAGGGTCTGGACGATGCCATAGAGATTATATTCCTGGCCGCCAAACCCGAACGTGTTCGGCTTCCAGATCGAGGGCAGAATCAGGCCGGTAATGATCAAGGCCGTCGAGGCATAAAGCGCCATTTCGCTGAGCACATCCCAGATCGATGTGGTCGGCGGCGTCGGCGCGGGGGTGGGCGAAGCAGTGTCCGTCATGACGCCAGTGTTGCCTTGTGCATGGATGCGGTCAACGTCTTTCCTGCACGCTCAGCCGGGAGGGGCCTGAGCCCAGGCAATCGCATCTTCAAGCCGGTCATCGCCCCAGAACAGCTCGCCCTGGACCAGGAAACTCGGCGCGCCGAACAGGCCGTGGGCCTGCGCGGCTTCGGTGCGTTGGCGCAGGTCTGCCTTGACGGCGTCGGACTGGGCCTTGTCGAACCAGGGCTCTGGCGCGGCGCCGCAGGCTTGCAGGGCGGCGGCCAAGGTTTCGGGCCGGGAAATGTCTTCGCCGCGCACGAATTGGGCCTGGAACACGGCTTTGGCAAAGGCGCCGCACCAGGGCTGATCCAGGGCCGCGGTCATGATCCGTGCGGCGTGCAAGCCATTGGCGGGGAAGATATCCGGGCGCTGAAAAGGCAGGCCGAACCGGGCCGCCCGGCGCTCGACATCGCGCCACATGTAAGCGCCCTTGATCGGATCGAGTACAAAAGGCGAGGTGGACAGGCCCTTGGCCTGAAATACCGGGCCGAGCAGGAACGGCTTCCATTCGAGTGCGACGCCCGCCGCTTCGCAGGCGGCTTCGGCCCGGGACACGGTGAGATAAGAATAGGTGCTGGCAAACTCGAACCAGATTTCGACCGTCATCGGGGCGCTCCTCATCTGGATCTCTGTTTAGGCAAGGTGTCCGGGTCCGACAATGTGTATTGGATGGGACGCCAGCTGGGCGCGATGCCTTTCCCACGCCCGCACTTGGGGCTAAACCACAGTTAACGGGACAAGTTTGCGGAGGCCGGGGACATGCCAGGCGGACGATTTGGGATTATCATTCTGGCGCTGATCGCGCTTGGCGTTTACTATTTTTCCAATCAGGAAGTGAACCCGTATTCCGGCAAGAGCGAGTTCAACACGATCTCGATTGACCAGGCGAGCAAGCTGGGCGCGCAATCCTATGTCCAGATGCTGCAACAGGAAGGCCGCAATGTGATTTGCGGCGGCGGCGCCTCGAGCTGCGATCTGGCCGGGCGGCAAGTCTATGACACGGTGAATGAGATTGGCGAGCGGCTGCGCCTCGCTGCGATCGAAATGGAAGAGGATTATCTCGCAGCGGGCTATGAGTTTCAGCCGGTCGCGCGGGAGTTTGACTGGACGTTCAACGTGATTCAGTCGGACCAGCCGAACGCCTTCTGTCTGCCGGGCGGCTATGTTGCGATCTATACCGGCATTCTCGACATTACCGGCAATTATGATCAGCGCGTGACGCTGGAAGACATTGCCGATGTCGACAAGCTGGCGGTCGTCATGGGACATGAGATTGGCCATGCGCTGGCACATCATGGGGCCAAGCGGATGAGCAATACGCAGCTCGCACAATTAGGCACGGTAGCGGTTGGCCTTGGCCTCGGTGATATGGATCCCGGGCAGGCACGAGCCGTTCAGCGCGCTATGGGCATGGCGGCGCAAGGCGGTTTGATGGCCTTCTCGCGTGAGCATGAGACCGAGGCCGACAAGATCGGGCTCGAGCTGCTGGTTCGGGCCTGTTATGACCCGCGCGAGGCGCCGGAGCTGTGGCTGCGAATGGGTCAGATTGGCGGTGGTCAACGACCCCCGGAATGGATGAGCACTCACCCGACGTCTGAGACACGGGCGGAGAATTTCCGGCAATGGATGCCGGCAGCGATCCAGATGTATGAACAGCGCTGCGGGCGGCTTGGCGGGTCCTTCTAGACGCGCTCACATTTGATTGATTTGTGCCTTTCGCCGCGGCCCGCTTAATGGCCGCATGAGGCGAGCGCGATGATCCTTCTGACGGGTGCAAGCGGCGTGATCGGCCAGGACCTGGCCCCGCG
>JBCCZH010000490.1:0-2144 GCA_039188075.1 Pseudomonadota bacterium | reverse complement strand
TCTGGATCGGGCGGTGGCGGCGATGGCGTGGCCATGGTGTTCGATGTGGCGACGGGCGAAACAGTCGCGCGGCTTTACCCGCATAATGAAGTTGTCCGGCAGGCGGTCTTCACGGCAGACGGTACGCGCGTGCTGACTGCTGCAGGCGACGGGTTCGCCAGGCTTTGGGATATTGAAACAGAATCTGTCGTGACCTCGGTCAGCAGTGATCAGCGCGACTTGTCGGATGTGGCGATCAGCCCCGACGGGCAGCGCTTCGTCACTGTGGCGTTTCATAGTGACGGTCCCTCCGCCGTGCTGTGGGACATGGAGTCTGGCCAGCGGCTGGCCGACTATTTCGGACAGAGCTCAACCGTGCTGGATGTCGAGTTCGCACCAACGGCGCCGGGTGAGCCCATGCAATTCGCGACGGCGAGCTCTGAAGGTGCCGTCGAAATCTGGATGGCCCCGCTGCCGAGCAATTCAGAGAATCTGATCGAAACCGCTTGTGGCATCCTGCAACCGCTCAACCGATCGATTTCACGTCAGGAGGCCTTGCAATACGGATTGGATTGGCCGGTCGAAGCGCCGTGCTGATGCCTGTGAAGGACGCAGATCAGGGGGCCGCGTCGCAAGCGATGCGGGTCGCGGCGAGCTTGTATTGTGGCACCCATTCACCCGCCTCATCCCGGATATAGCTGACCCGATGCCAATGATCGGCATCATCAACGGTAAAGTCGGCAACAAGTTCGATCTCTGTCGGATAGACCTGCCACATGGTCAGTTTGCCATCGCGCATTGCCGCCCGCAGGTCCTGAACCTGCGCCCCGGCGGTGGCGACCCACATCATCTTCCATTCGGCAGAGGCCGGATCATACATGCGGACGTTTACGCCGCGCGGTGAATCCGGTTGGAGACCCGGATCCGGATCATACCATTCATCCGTGATCATCATGCCACCCATGCTGTACCAGCCATTCCAGCGGGCGCGCGGACCCGGCCGCGGCGGCGACCAGCCGGCCGGCGTCATGATGTGGCTGGTAATCTCGAAATCGCCGATCAGGAATGCGAACTGTTCAAGTTCGGGCGGCGCATCCGGATGCGGAGCACCATAGTCGCAGCGCGGCGGTTGAATTTGCGCTTCCTGATCTTGCGCGGCGGCTTGCGGAGTTGCGGTGCAAGCGCCGCAAAACAGGGTGGCAGAGAGGATGAGAGCGGACGCAGTTCGATGGGTCATGCTCACAGTCTGCCCGGAACGCGCAATCAGTACAAGTTTGGCGAAATGACCCGCTAGCGCGCTTCCAGCTGTCGCTGTTCATCAATCCAGGCCGGGTCAATGTTCAGCTTTTTGCTCATCTTGTCCTGGCTCGTGATCATCCGCCAGAACGGACTGACCTCGGATACCTGCTTGCCGTCGGCAATATCTTCCAGTGCTGCTTCAGCGACCATGCGGACAAAGATCGAGGTCGACATGGGGCAGGTGCCAGTGCAGCCTTCGCGGGCGGCGAGTTCATCGCGCATGTCGGGTATCGTTCGCGTTTCGCCATGCGGAATGTCGCGAATATAGGCGTCTACGATAAGCGGCGTCGCCACCAGCATGGTCTGACCCGGCTGCATCCCGGCCCAGGCCTTGTCCATGACCACTTTCTTGATGCTCTTCTTCCGCGCGAGCTTCTCGCGGGCCGTTGCTTTTGCCATAGCTTCCTCCGTCTGCGTCCCCAAACCTATATGCGCATCCTGACAGGTACTGTCAGTAAAAACCCGAAGGCCATACAGTTTCCGGATAAGTGATTTCTCGGTCATCAGCATGGTCGCCGCCCTGCACGACACTATCTCCAATTCGGAGCCAGGAGACCGAAATGTCAGATATTCAAATTACCCGCGAAGATGCTGCGAATGGCGGCCGTTATGTTACTGTCGTTGATGGCCATGAGGCAGAGATGACCTATTCCCGGGCCGGCACCTCGCGCATCATCATTGATCATACCGGGGTCCCGGACGCCCTGAAAGGCCGCGGCGTCGGCAAGCGATTGGTCGAAGCCGCCGTCAAGGATGCCCGCGCTGAAGGATTCAGGATCATTCCGCTTTGCCCTTTTGCCAAGGCGACGCTGGACCGAACGCCGGAATGGCAGGATGTGGTGCAATAGCGAGACTTGCCTTTGATG
>JBCCZH010000489.1:0-2148 GCA_039188075.1 Pseudomonadota bacterium | reverse complement strand
GCCATAACTTCCCCCTCCTTGTTTGACGCAAGTCAAGCTAGCGCGGTTTGGCGGGATTTGTCATCTGCTTACAGAACAGGTGTCACAAATGTGTCACGCCTTTACTCCCGAATATTGTGAAATTGATATATCAAGTCTTGCGGCAGCGCGGCCAATTCTGCCATACAAACCCTATGGGGATAGAACGTAATTTCGACGCCTTGAGCGGTTACTGGTCCGGCCAATACTGGCTCGGCGAGGAGGATGGTGACGGTGTTCGCTTCTCGGCCTGGCTGACCATTGAACATGGCCGTCTGACCGGTTCGACACTCGAGCCCAGCCTGTTTGAGGTTTGCGAAAATAAAGAGAATGAAGCCACGCTCCGCGGGCACATCTCGCCGGATGAAGTGGTGTTCCTGAAAACCTATAAGGGCGTCGACCACGAGCCGGGCTATTATGAAGGGGAACTGTCCGAATGCGGGCGGCACATTCTCGGGCGCTGGTATTTTGGCTGGCCGGATGAAGTCTCCGGGCGGTTTGAAATGACGCTGAAAAATGCCAGCAAAACGGTGCCGGACGTTTTCCCCGCCTCTGCCAAATCGTTCGAATAAACTCGTAAATCAATTCTGGCTTTCCGGCGCTCTTATGATTAAAGCGCCCGGATGCGCGCTGCCCTGTCCCTTCCGCTTCTGATTGCCCTCACCGCCATTGCGATGGGATCCGGCATTGATGCGATTGTCAAAGCCGTAGCGCCGCAGACCGGTCTGCACCATTTGCTGGCCTGGCGATTTCTGTTTGGCGGTATCATCGCCTTTGCCGTCTTCCGCGCGCAGAAACGGCCATCGCCGAGCTGGGAAGCCACGCGGTTCCATACGGCGCGCGGCCTGATCCAGCTGGGCGGCGCCTTCACCTTCTTCTACGCCTTGATGCATCTGCCACTGGCGGTGGCCACGATTATCGGATTCACCGCGGCCCTGATGGTGCCTTTCCTGGCCTGGCTGCTGATGGGAGAGCGGGTCTCGCCCGTCACCCTGATCGCGACCGCGATCGGATTTGCCGGCGCGGCGCTGGCCGTGACCGGCCGTCCGCAGTCAGGCGCTGTGAGTGAGGATTGGCTGCTTGGCGTGATCAGCTGCTTTGTTGCCGCGTTCCTGTACGCGCTGATGCTGGTCATGCTGCGTATGCGGGCCACGAAAGAGGATGCGACCACAATTGCGATGTTCACCAATATCGTTCCCGGGGTCGCAATGTTGCCGGTCACGTTCGGCCTGTTTGGCGGTGTCGGCGGGACCGCCATTCTTGTCTTCCTGCTGCTCGGCGCGCTCGGCTATGCGATGTGGTATCTGATGACCCTGGCTTATGCGCGGGCGCCGGCGCAGCGTCTGGCGCCGCTGGAATATACCGCCCTGATCTGGAGCGGCATTTTTGGCTCGGTCTTCTTTGCCGAATATCCTGGCTGGCAAACCTGGCTCGGCGCGGCGATCATCATTGGCGCCTGCCTGATTGTGGCGTTTGAAGACCGGTTCGTCACGCGCAAGGAAACCGGCATGCCGGTCAGCGACTTGCCGGAATAGACCTCAGTCGGACATCAGATCGCGGTGGCGTTCCAGCATGCCGTCCAGCGCATCGGCGCCCGCCTCGCCCATATAAGGCACAACCAGCAGCATGAATTGCAGCACCGTATCATGGATCAGCGCCGGTCCGTCACGGTCGCCGCCTTCCACCAGATCATGACTGAGCCAGAAGGTCAGTGTCGACAACATTTGTTGCACCAGAGGCGCGCGCAGACGCCGGTCGAGATTGACCACATCCTGTTTCTCAAGCTGGCCGAGCACATTCTCGATCGCCTGGCGTTTCATCGCGAGGATCTTGCGGAACCGGCTGGCCAGGCCCGGATAGCGTTCCATCATGTCGCCGACATTGCGATAGAAGAACCGGAAATCGTAAATCTCTTCGAGGACGATATAGATGAAGACCCAATTGTCCTCGATTGAGGTCACCGCGCCATGGCTACCGCCAAGGATGATTTGCATCTCTTCCTCGAAGCGATCAAACAGCGCCTCGATGATCGGTTCCTTGCCCTTGAAGTGATAATAGAGATTGCCCGGCGACATATCGAGCGCATTGGCGATATCAACAGCCGTTTGCTTGGCTTCGCCTTCCGAATTG
>JBCCZH010000488.1:0-2159 GCA_039188075.1 Pseudomonadota bacterium | reverse complement strand
GATTATGCAAGTGCTGCATGATGGACTCGCCGATACAAAGTATCGTCCCTGTCCCCTGCTGGTAAAATATGTTGAAGCCGGCTGGATTGGCCGCAAGGCTGGCCGTGGATTCTATGACTATTCAGGCGACGCGCCGGTCCCAACTCGCTAGGTCTAGCTGCGCCAGCGCAGCGTGACCGGCTTGATCTTGTTGACGAAATCTCGCTGTTCGGACCGGGCGGCGGCCCATTCCTTTTTCAGCATCTGATACCACTTGGCCTGAACATCGATATCATCGATCCAGATCATATTTTTTTGATGCTTCATGCCAAGATTTTGCAAATCAACCATGTCGCCGTCCTGGCGCAGGAATTTCTTTGCCATCGGAATCGCGACCGGGATCGCAAGATTTAATAGTGGCATATTGGTCCACCAGGTCAGTTGGGTGATCCGCGTTTTCTTGGCCGCGACTGGCGTCAGACAAGTCAGCGTCAACAGGCGCGCCGTCTCGTTCGAAATAATCTCCCAGCGATAGCCAGGCAATTGAAACACGATCTCCGTTTCGACATCGCCGCCAAACACCCAGCGATACAGTTTCGAATTTGAGCTTGGCGCGTGGCGATCAATCGCCCAGCCGCGATCACGCGGCACAAAGGGCTTCTCTTTCAATTTGAGGCCGACAGAGGGCGGGCGCCACCACCACTGATTATGCACAAAGGCGACATGTGCCGGATCCATCAGCCCGACAACCGCATCATCCATATGGGCATTGAAAATATCCTCGATTACGAATTTCGGCTTGTCTGGAAGCGGTCCAAAATCCGGCACCGGCACATCAGGCGGGGCGGTCGATCGCGGGTCGTCTCCGATAAAAACGTAAATGGCGCCGTTCGCTTCGTGGACAGGATAGCGCCGAACCTTGAACCGCGACGGTTCGTACGGATTGTGTTCGAGCACGCTGGGCATATGGCGGCACACGCCATCGGTTCCGAACCGCCAGCCATGATAAGGGCATTCAATCGTCGGCTCACCATCCGTATCGATCTGCTTGCCGGCGCTCAGTGGCACCAGTCGATGCGGACAAATATCGCGCAAAGCAAACGCTTCACCATGACGCGTGCGCGCCATCACGATGGGTTGATCCAGCATCATGCGACGCAACATCTGGCCTGATTTCAGTTCTGCGCTTGTGCAGCCGAGATACCAGCTATCGGTCACCCAGCCCTCTGGCGTCATCCCGACCTGTTTCGCGCCGGGTTTATTGTCGATAAGCGTTTCAGTGTCGGCCATGCAGACAGTATACCCTATTCGGTATGGATACGGGAATAGTCGCCAAACTCGGTGTCTGTCATTTGTTCGACAATACGGGATTCTGCGAGGTCCGGATCCAGCACACGGCAGGTGAATTCGATGGTTGTGTCTGTGATGGTGTCGCCCTCACACGTGCCGAGCCCCGTCCAACCGAGGATCTCGGTCAGGCCATCTTCCGCGGCGCGGATCTTTTCTTCATCGTCGACGGACCAGGCGGCGCCGATCGGATAGGTCACAATCAGGGTTTGATAATCGCCGGGCTCGATTTCGGAAAAACCAAGCGCCCGCGCAGGATCGAGCAGATCGTCAATCTGGCGTTCCAGCGAACGGAGCAGCTTGATGCGATGCGCATCCGTATCGCCGCGCGTGCCGACCATGCCCCAATGTTCGACAATGCGCCGCGGCTTAAACTCGACCCAGACCTGATGATAGGCGGCGATCTTGCCAGTCTCGTCGCGTTTAAACAGTCGGAACATATTGGGGCCCTTGGTTGCGATGGTTCGAGTAGCGCAATGTTCAGGCAGACGTCCATGACAATTTGCGAGGATCGGACAGCACGTGCGACCCGGCGTGCGGGCGGTTTGGTTTCTGGTTTTGGTTTGGTCTCTGAGACCCTCATCCTGAGCTTGGCGAAGGATGAGGCGTTCGGGGGATTGGGGGCTAGCCGGGTTCGAGATGCACCCTGCTCCGATTGTCCCGGGCTTGACCCGGGATCTCGGGCCACAAGTCCGGAAGCTGCGAGGGAGATCCCGGATCAAGTCCGGGACGGTCGGAGATGAGCGAAATGGCACGTTCGAAGACCTGCGGGCACAAGTCCTCGACATCACCTGGCGCGTAGAACCGCGTATCCAGATCATAGGCTGCAAAGT
>JBCCZH010000487.1:0-2171 GCA_039188075.1 Pseudomonadota bacterium | reverse complement strand
CTTCGCGCAGGTTGATGCTGACATTACAGACTTCATCAAGGCGACCGTTGGCGTCCGGCAGGAGAGTGGCGAGCAATTCGTTCGTTCATTTGATCGGTTCGGCAATGCCGGACCGGAAGAGACGCGGATCGAAAACGATTACACGCTTCCGGCGCTGACCTTGACCTGGAATTTCGCGGACGATCTGCAAATGCGCCTGGGTTATTCTCAGACGGTGGCGCGGCCCCAATTCCGTGAACTGTCGGAAGCGACCTATTTTGATACCGAATCCAGTCGGACCTATCGCGGTAATAGTGGTTTGGTGGACAGCGAGTTCACCAATTATGATGCGCGCCTGGAATACTATATGGGCCGCAACCAGTTCGTAACCGCCGCGGCCTTCTTCAAGGAGATCGATAACCCGATCGAGGAACAGATCAACGAGCTGAGCTCGCTGGTCTATCAGACCACCTATATCAACGCGCCAAAAGCCGAATTGTTCGGCGCTGAGCTTGAATTCCGGACCCGGTTTGAAATGCCATTGCAACACCAATGGTTCCTTGATCGTGACTGGATTTTCTCGACCAATTACACCTACACCTCCGCGGAGCTTGTGGTGGATCCGACGGACCTGGTCTTTTCGGGCAGCGAAAATCGCGACATCCTGGCCACCGATCTTGGCTTGAATGATGGCGACAAGTTGCAAGGCACGCCAGAGAATATCTTCAACCTGCAATTCGGCTGGGAGAATGATGTCGAGCAGGCCACTTTGCTGATCGGGTGGGTTGATGAACGCATCCTGCAACGGGGCGATGCGCGCCTTGGCCTAGAAGATGTTCTGGAAGATCCAGGCATTCAGGTGGATCTGGTCTATCGCCGGGATTTTCGCGTACTGAATCGGGATCTGACCCTGGGGCTCAGCGCCCGCAACCTGCTCGACGAGGCGCATGAGGAATTCATCAATACGCAAACCGATGTCGGCCGTGTCGAGTTCAACACCTATGATCGCGGCACCAGTCTTTCGGCCAGCCTCACAGCCAAATTCTGATCCAATCACAGCGCTGTCACAAAAGCGCAAAGGTGAACGCCTAGACGAAACCCTTACGCACGCCGTTAACCGTGTCGTGAGAGTTGATACATACTAAAAAAATCGTAGGCGTGACAAAGCCTAAGGCAGAAGCCTAAGATAAACGACAGAACCCTGGTGATGAGGAGAGCGTAGCATGCCGAGCGCCGCGGAAACGGCTCTTGAACGACTGGTGAGCATTGAGCGGCCTGTTCGATGGGTGGTTGAGTGCGCTCTGGTGATCGCGCTCGCGCTCCTGGTGGCCCGGATTGGCTGGCTGATTGCGTCGCCTTCAAACTCCGTCGCGACCTATACGCAAAGGCCTTTGCCAGCGCCGATGCGCGGGACAGCGAGCTCGCTCGCCATTGCGACCGATCGGACGCTTCTGGTGCGCGAAAACCCGTTTCAGCAGGGGGCGGCCGAAGTCATTGTCCAGGATGTACCGGAAACCAACCTCAATCTCAGTCTCGACGGGTTGCGCATGTCAACGGAGGGCGGCGAAGCGGGCAATGCGATCATTCGGACGCCGAATGGCATTGGCAAGAATTACAGCGTTGGCGATGAAATCATGGCGGGCGTGACGCTTGAACGAATCCTGTCCGACCGTGTCATTATCAACCGTGATGGTGCTGATGAGACCTTGATGCTGGGTGGCCGTGGGGCAGGGCTGTCAGTGATTACCGATGATTCCAGGATCAGCACCGAATTGGACTCTTCCTCTCAGGCCGCGACGCCGGCAGAGCCGCCGCGCCCTGACATCATCGACGCGCAAATCGAGGCGCCGGAATTGCTGCTCAGCAGTGTCAATGCTGGCCCAGTGCGCGTGAATGGCCAAATCACCGGCTATCGTCTGGATCCGCTTGGCAGTGCTGACATTATGCGCCAGGCCGGATTGGTGCCGGGGGATGTCTTGCTGCAAATTAATGGCGCATCTGTGATGCAGCTCGATACAAGTGATGTGATAGATAGAATTTCATCCGCTGAATCAGTGGAATTGACGGTTAACCGCAACGGATCGGAGCAAACCATTCGTTTAAGGTTCGGTGAGTAGGATACGAATCATGAAGAAGCTGATCGCAGCATCTGCCCTGGCCCTGAGCATACATGGCCTTGCCGCAGCGGAGAT
>JBCCZH010000486.1:0-2172 GCA_039188075.1 Pseudomonadota bacterium | reverse complement strand
CTCCAGGGCCTTGATAATAGCGGTGACCGTTTTGGAATGTGGGCCGTCCACGCTGTGGACGGTCAGATCCGCGAGCTCATATATAGGACGGCGCTCATCAAACAAGTTGGAAAGCACTTCTTTGGCATCCGGCCGGCGCAAGAGGGGACGGTGATTGCGGCGGGACACGCGTTTCCACAGCGTCTCCAGATCCGCATTGAGCCAGACCGTGACCGCCTTGTCGCGCATCAATTGACGCGTTTCGGCATTGAGATAGGCGCCGCCGCCTGTGGCCAGAATATGCGGCTTCTCATCAAGCAGCCGTTTCAGCACCTGATGTTCGCCGCGCCGGAACTCTTCCTCCCCATGCAGGGAAAAGATATCGGCGACCGACAAACCTGCCGCTTTTTCAATCTCATTGTCGCTATCGTAGAAGCTGCGACCGAGACGTTCGGCCAGGCGCCGGCCCACGGTCGACTTTCCAGCCCCCATAAGTCCGACGAGTGCAACTGTTCGACCTGCCCAGGGCGCCTCATTTCTGTCGGTTTTTAAGGTACTAGTTCGGTCTTCAGCCATGGTCTTTTCGGATCTTCACATCTTGTCCTATACAGACGAAGCGGATCCGGCAATCTTTGACCATCGCGGCAGTATGCGAAAGGCAATTCATCCATGCGCAAATGGCTCATTATTCTCGCCGTCCTGATCGTCGCCGTCCTGGCGGTTATCTGGTGGCTCGGCAATTCAGCAAATGCTCACAAACCTGATTCCGGTGAAGTGCGCATGGAGATCGAGCATGTTCTCTAGGGCGGCCCTGATAGGCAGCCTGATGATCGGACTGGGCGCGTCATTCGGCGCGACCGCCCAGATTGAGTCTGACAGTATGGACGATCTCGGCGCCTGGGGGCAGCGTTATCTGTCTTCAAACGAAACCGAGTTTCCGACCACGCTGTGGCGCAATTCGAATGATGAATATCTGCTCTTCCTGCTGCAATCGGTTCAGACGAGCGAACTCGGTCCGGCCGAACGTGGCCTGTTGCAACGCATCATCCTGTCCCCGGCGACACCGCCGCGCGGCGAAAAGGCAGAGGACTTGCTCGCCGAACGGGCCCGCCTGATGCTGGAACTGGGCGAAGCGCGGGCGGCCGCAGCGCTCGTCCCGCAATTGGAACAAGCCGCGCCGGGCCTCGATGCGGAAACGCTCGCGGTGGATCTTGACCTGGCTGGCGGTCAGGAAGCGAACGCCTGCAATGCGCTGAACGGATCGGTCAAGGAGGGCGAATACTGGCTGAAACTCCGCGCCGTCTGCGCCGTGCTACGCGACAATTTCTCAGGCGCGCAACTTGCCATCGAAGTTGCCTCTGCGCAGGGCGTCGATGATCCCTGGCTGGTCGAGGCGATTTTTGCCGCCGCCGGAGATACACCCAACCCGCCGGGCGCGAAATTTGATTCAGGGCTGAATATCGCTCTGTCCGCCAAAGCCATCCTCGACACCAATCGGGTCACCCTGGCGTCAGACCGCCCCGACCTCGCAGCCGCAGCCGCCCGCCGACCCGGCGTGCCGTCAAATCTGCGCGCGCGCTTTGCCGAGATTGCGAGCGATCATGAACTGATCACGCCGGAAGATCGCCGCGATGTCTTGCTCAGTCTGCTCGAAGACGAAGACTATTTGCCCGAATCCGCGATTGAGGATACGATCAAGACACTGATCGACCCGCTAAGCTCAGACGCGGTGCGCGCCGAACAGTTGAGCGCGGTTCTGGCCGACAGTTCCTTGAGCTCGCTGAACCAGTATCGCAGCACCGCCCGGCTCTTCCTGCCGGACATAATCGCGCTGCCGAAGACGTATGATACCGCGGGCGCCGCGCTCGAATTCGCCCAGGCGGCCATGGTTGCTGGCGACCGCGAAACCGCGATGGAATGGCTCAGCGCCCTGGCCATTGAAGGCGTAGACCAGCCAGACCCTTATGAAGTCGCGCTTCTGGAAGCTGCCGATATCATTGTCGGCGGCGAAGCGTCGCGCCCCACTCTGCTGGCGATTGAGAAACGCCTGGTCAATTCCGTCGCCTCCGCGGAACGGGAAGCTCAGACCGCGCGCATTTTTGCGGTCTGGACCGGCTTCGGCGTGCCCCTGTCGCCGATTGCGCGTGATTTCGTTGCCGGCGTTTCCGGCGAGGGCGAGCGCATCGCACAGGG
>JBCCZH010000485.1:0-2180 GCA_039188075.1 Pseudomonadota bacterium | reverse complement strand
TTCTCCACGGCCCTTGCCGCGACTGCGATCGCTCTAACGCCCGCTTGCGCCCAGAGCCAGGTGGACACGGCTGACAAGGAAGCGATCGAGAAGATTGTCTATGACTATATCATGGAGAATCCGGAGATTATCGAAGACGCGCTGATCGCGCTGAACGAGAAACGCGCTGCCGAAGAGGCTGCGCTGGCCATGGCGGCGATTGCTGAAAATCAGGATGCGCTGATCAATAATGCCGCGGATTACTCTGTCGGGCCGGCGGATGCGCCGGTGACCGTGGTTGAATTCTTCGATTATCGTTGCGGCTTCTGCAAGCGCTCTGCGCAATGGGCCGTCGATCTGCCAGAGAAATATGACAACAAGGTCCGCGTCGTGTTCAAGGAATTCCCGATCCTGTCAGCAGAGAGCGAAAAAGCCGCGCTGGCCGCGATCGCTGCCGGCAAGCAGGATAAGTATATCGAAATGCACATGGCCCTGATGGAGCTGGACAATGGCTCCGGTTTTGGCCCCGAACAGATTGATGCCGCCGCCGAATCCGTTGGCGTCGATGTCACCCTGATGCGCGCGGACATGAAATCGATCGAAGTTCAGAAAACGGTTGCCGATGCCAAGAGCCTGGCGCGGACGCTGACCATTTCAGGCACACCGAACTTCATTGTTGGCACGGAAATGGTCTCCGGCGCCGATACTGAGAGCGTCGAAGCGCTGATCGAAGCCGCGCTCGCCGACAGCTAGATCAATCCTGCCAGAGGCGAGGATGGGTCCGCATAGCGTTTGCGGCCCATGCGTCCGGCCAGATAGGCTTCGCGCCCGGCAATCACCGCGTGTTTCATGGCTGTGGCCATCCGGATCGGATCCTTGGCTTCGGCAATCGCGGTATTCATCAAGACGCCATCACAGCCCAGCTCCATCGCTTGCGCGGCATCCGAGGCGGTGCCGACACCGGCATCGACAATGACGGGCACCCGCGATTGTTCGACGATGAGCCGGATATTGAGCGGGTTCTGTATCCCCAGCCCTGATCCGATCAGGCTGCCGAGCGGCATGATGGCGGCGCAGCCGACTTCTTCCAGCTTGCGGGCATAGACCGGATCATCGGAACAATAGACCATAACCTCAAAGCCATCGGCGATCAGGTCCCTGGCCGCTTTCAGCGTCTCTTCCATGTCCGGATAAAGCGTCTTCTGATCTGACAAGACTTCCAGCTTTACCAAATCCCAGCCCCCGGCTTCGCGGGCCAGGCGCAGGGTACGCACAGCCTCATCCGCCGTGAAGCATCCGGCCGTATTGGGCAGATAGGTGAACTCGTCGGGCGAGACATGATCCTGCAAGCGATCCTCGTCCGGATTGGACAGATTCACCCGCCGCAAAGCCACCGTCACCATTTCCGCACCCGCGGCGCGAGCGGCCTCAGCATTCTGGGCGTAAGAGGCATATTTTCCCGTGCCCACGATGAGGCGCGAATTGAAGCTTCGTCCAGCGACGATCAAGGGTGAGTCAGTCATGCTGCTCGCTTAGCTGCGGGCACGGCGAAGAGCAAGATGCCAGGGTGTAGCAAAGATCGTGCTTGCACCATTTCGACCCGCATAGTTAGCTGAAAAGAAAAATATGAGGAGACACAAATGGCGGAACATGAGCACGATGTGCTCGTGATTGGGTCCGGTGCGGGCGGCGGCATGGCGGCCTATGTTCTCACCCAATCGGGAGTGAAGGTCCACATGCTGGAAGCGGGTCGGGATTACGACCCGGTCGCCGAAACGCCCATGTTCTCCGAGAATCGCGATGCGCCCCTGCTGGGCAGTGGCACGCCGGACAAGGATTTCGGCTACTATAATGCCACGATTGATGGCGGCTGGGATATTGAGGGCGAACCTTATTCGACTGGCGAAGATACAGAATTCCTGTGGTGGCGGAGCCGCATGCTGGGTGGCCGCACCAATCACTGGGCACGCAATTCCTTCCGTATGGGCGAATATGATTTCAAACCGCAATCGCGAGACGGACTCGGGTTTGACTGGCCAATCACTTATGACGACCTCGCCCCCTGGTATGACCGGGTCGAGAAACTGGTTGGCGTGTATGGTGTCAATTCCGGCCTGGCCAATCATCCGGATAGTGGCGAGGGTGTCCTGCAGCCGCCGCCCAAGGCGCGTGTGCCGGAACTGTTCGCCGCCGCCGCGGCC
>JBCCZH010000484.1:0-2181 GCA_039188075.1 Pseudomonadota bacterium | reverse complement strand
TGGGTTGCCGGAACGTACAGTGTGGTTGTGGATCCTGAACTCGAAGATGTCTCTGGCAACGCCTTGGGTGTTCCCTTTGACGCCAGCGCGGGGACCATCGGCACAGTCCAAGATCCAGTTACTCTGCCGGTCGAGATCATTAGCGCAGGGCGGTGAGAGCTGTCCCTGCATACGGGTTTTCAATCCGCTTCGGCTTGAACCGGCAGTAATTCAGCGTTGAACGCCGCAAAACTCCGGATCTCTGAAATTTATTGTACAAACGTACAAATAATTTATAACGGAGAGACAGATAGAAAGAATCGCAGGATCCTAAGTGGCGCCCGAATTCACCGTCGAATGTCTCCTGACCGTTGAGAACCACCTTGGCGAAGGGCCGCTCTGGGACGTCGAGGACCAGTGCCTCTACTGGGTCGACAGTACGGGAAGGCGGGTCGGCAAGGATGCGATATGGCGTCTGAATCCGGCAAGCGGACATATCAAAAGCTGGCCCTTGGATATGGATATCGGAGCCATGGCGTTGCGCGAAAGGGGCGGCGCAGTGCTGGCCCTCTCGGACGGGTTTTATGGTTTCGACTTTGAGACCGGCGAGACGACGCTGATCGCAAAGGTCGATGATGATCCGACCCGCACGCGGCTCAATGACGGAAAATGCGACCGCCAGGGCAGGTTCTTTGCAGGTGGCATGGACGATCAGGAAGAGCTTGGAATCTGCGGACTATGGCGCCTTGACCCAAATCTGAGCCTCACGAAAATCGATAGCGGCATTATCTGCTCGAACGGTCCGTGCTGGAGCCCCGACGACGAGACATTCTATTTCGCCGACACGTTTCAGAACGAGATCTGGGCCTATGATTATGACATCAGCACCGGCTCGGTCGCCAACCGGCGCGTGTTTGCTTCCACGGCCGAGGATGCAGGTTTTGCTGACGGATCGACGGTGGATGCGGAAGGGTGCCTGTGGAATGCGCAAGTCATTTCCGGTGATCTCATTCGCTACGCGCCTGATGGTCAAGTCGATCGCAAAATTTCAATGCCGGTGAAGAACATCACATCGGTCATGTTTGGCGGGTCGGAACTCGACGAGATCTATGTGACGTCCATGGCGCGCGTCAGCCATCCGGCGACCCATGACAACTTCGCGGTGGAGGCGAAGCCACAGTTTGCGGCGGGCGGACTGTTCCGCATCACCGGGCTGGGCATTCGCGGCATCGCCGAGCCGCGCTTTGCGGGCTGATACAATTGGGAGGATAGCATGAAGCCAGCACCTTTTGACTACCACAGGCCCGAGGATTTGCAGGGCGCGCTTGCCCTGCTCGGCACCTACGAAGGCGCGAGCATAATCGCCGGCGGGCAAAGTCTTGTACCGATGATGAACTATCGTCTGGCGCAACCCGATCACCTCATCGACATCAATCGGCTCTCAGAGCTGGACTACATTCGTGACGAAGACGATTGCATCGTCATAGGCGCCTTGGCGCGTCACAAGGCGGTGGAATCCTCTGCCCTGATTTCCCAGCACCTGCCGCTCGTGTCGCATGCCTATGAATGGATTGCGCACAGTGCGGTCCGGAACCGAGGCACCCTTTGCGGAAACCTTTGCCACGCGGACCCGGCATCTGAAATGCCCGCAATTGTCCAAGTGCTAGAGGCGACGCTGGTGCTCGCCAGCGCCGCCGGCACACGTGAGGTTGCCGCGACCGATTTCTTTGTCGGAACCTACGAGACGCTTCGGAATGAGGACGAAATGCTTGTGGAAGTGCGCATACCCAAACCCGCGATCGGCACAGGTTGGGGGTTCGAGGAAGTAAGCATGCGCAAAGGTGATTTTGCCTGGACCGCCGCCGCATGCACCTTGCGCCTCGACGGGGGCGTCTTGCAGGACGTGCGTGTCGCGGCTGCAGGCGTGGGCGCTTCAGCGATGCGTTTGCGCGGCGTTGAGACGGCGCTCGCCGGGCAGACACCTTCAGAAAAGCTCTTTGAAGAGGTTGCGGAAGTAGAAGCAGCGGCGCTGGAGCCTTTCGGCTCGACCTCTGTTTCGGCCGACTACAAGCGGGATTTGTGTCGCGCGCTCGTGCCGCGCGTGCTGAACGCCGCGATTGAACGTGCCAGCTAATGGGAGGACACCATGAGAAAGCTAGCTATCGAACTGACGGTCAACGGGCGCAAACGCGAGGCCTTTGT
>JBCCZH010000483.1:0-2216 GCA_039188075.1 Pseudomonadota bacterium | reverse complement strand
GTGCCGAGGTCGATTCCAATAATCTTACCCATTGTATTTCTCTTCTCCTAAGCCGCCGCCTTTTGCCTTGAGTCGGCCCTATGCAGCACCAGCAACCTGCGGCTCTATACACAAAGATGTCCGAAGGTGAAGCCCGATATTCAGTCCGGTCACGCTCGGTTCATCACGCATGTGGGAAACGTCAGGACATCTTCAAGGGGCTAAATGGGATTGCTGCGGTTGAATTATTGCTGGTCAGGCCGGTCATGATTGAGCTACAGCTGTAACAAACACTGCGAGGTCCCTGATGCGCCATCTCCTGCTTTTCTCCTGTTTCGCCCTTTTTGCCTGTGCCCCTTCGGAAACGGCGTCTGATCCGGCAAATCCGGACACCGATCCGCCTGTGACAGACACGGCTGCGACGGAGGATTCGGCCCCCGTCGCAGCTGACATTACGCTGCCGACGCTGGAACAGGTCTGGATCGCGTCCGGCCTGTCCGCGCCTGAAGGGGTCGCGATTGAGGGTGAAACTTTGTTTATTTCTAACGTGGTTGGCGAAGGCGGCGCCAAGGATGGCGAAGGCTGGATTTCACGGCTGGCCCTTGATGGCACCATTCTGGAAGAAAAATGGGTCGAAGGCCTCAACGCACCGAAAGGCATGGCGGTGCGCGATGGCAAGCTCTTTGTCTCCGATTATGACCAGTATCATGTCATCGATATTGCTTCAGCGGAAATCGAGAACAGCTATCCCGTCGAGGGCGCTGGCTTCCTGAATGATATCACGGTCTGGCAAGGCGGTGTCTATATGAGCGATTCCGGCTCTGCGCGGATCTTCCAGATTGATGTGAATGGCTACAAGGAATGGCTGGCCGATGACCGCCTGGGCGGCGTCAATGGCCTGACCCCGGATGGCGACCGCCTGCTGATCGCAACGATGAGCTCCGGCAGCCTGTTCGAGACCATGGGCGCCCGCGACCTGACCGAGATCGCAACCGGCATGGACAATGCCGACGGCATCGCCGTGCTGGATGATGGCAGCTATCTGGTCTCTAGCTGGCCGGGTCAGATCTGGCACGTCTCGCCTGAGGGCGCGACAACCGAAATCCACGATATGCGCGAATATGACGTCTATCAGAATGATCTGACGCGCGTCGGCGATTTGATCATTGTTCCGAACTGGCAGCCAGGATCGGTGACGGCCTGGCGGATTGGTGGCTAATTCGTTAGCGCAAAGATCGCCCTTTACTCTATTACCCGCTTTCCTGACGCAAGTCAGGACCTATGGCGGTTGAGCACATCAGCCAGCCGCCATAGGTGCCAACTTGCGTTGGCAATGCGGATTAAAAAAACAATAGCCCTGCTCTCGCTCATCCCCGCGCAGGCGGGGATCTCATGCGACGAGTCCCAACCAGGATTTTAGGGATCCCCGCCTGCGCGGGGATGAGCGGGTTGTTGTGTCGGCTCGGCCCTAATTCGCCTCGCCCGCACTGACCGCCACCATGGCGGCCCGCAGGGTGCGATCGCCAATGCGCCAACCGGACTGGAACAGGCTGGCAATGGTGCCATTCGGATGCTCTGACGGAATGTTCGCCACGGCCTGGTGCAGGTTGGGATCAAACGCCGCGCCAGGCTCGGCATCAATCGCCGAGACGCCATGACGCGTCAGCACAGTGTGCAATTCCTTCTGCGTCATCTCGATGCCGCCCAGCAGGCCCTTGCCGCCTTCGGTCAACGCCTCGCGTTCCGCTTCGGGCAAGGCCTCGAGGGCACGGGCCATATTGTCTGAGACGCTCAGCAGATCACGCGCAAATTTCTCGATCGCATAGACGCGGGCATCGCTTTTTTCCCGCTCGGCGCGTTTGCGCAGATTTTCCATCTCCGCCATGGCGCGCAGCATCTGGTCGCGCAGCTCCTGCTTCTCAACCTCGAGCGCCAGCATTTGCTGTTCCAAGGTCAGCTCAACCGGCTCTTCCTCGGCATCCGCAGACGCATCATCTGCTTCGGCTTCACGCGCAGGCTCAGCCGCCTTGGCGGCTTTCAGAATTTCATCCGCAGCCGCTTTCAACTCAGCCTGGGTCGCATCCTGACCGAGCTCCGGCGCGTTCTCGTCTTTGACTGTTTCGTCACTCATACTTCACTCACTCATTCTTGGCGGCGCTTTCCCAGCACCTCTCCAACCATCCGTGCGGTATAGTCAACCATTGGAATCACACGCGCATAATTTAACCGTGTCGGTC
>JBCCZH010000482.1:0-2225 GCA_039188075.1 Pseudomonadota bacterium | reverse complement strand
CAGATGCAGATTGAAGAGGAAGCGCTGAAGCGCGAGGATGATCCGGCGTCGAAGGATCGGCTGGACAGCTTGCAAAAGGACCTCGCGGATCTTCAGGAGCGGTCTGCCGAAATGACCGCGCAATGGCAATCCGAACGCGACAAGCTGGCCAGTGCCCGTGATGTCAAGGAACAGCTGGACCGCGCCCGCGCCGATCTTGAGATCGCCAAGCGCGATGGCAATCTCGCGCGCGCGGGAGAGCTGAGCTATGGCATCATCCCGCAGTTGGAAAAGCAGCTGTCCGAAGCAGAGGAGCGGGAAGAAACCGGCCTGATGGTCGAAGAGAAAGTCCGCCCTGAGCAGATCGCCGAAGTGGTCGAACGCTGGACCGGGATTCCGACCTCGAAGATGCTCGAAGGCGAACGTGAGAAGCTGCTGCGGATGGAAGACGATCTGCACAAACGTGTCATCGGTCAAGATGTGGCGGTGCGTTCTGTGGCCAATGCCGTGCGGCGCGCCCGGGCCGGTTTGAACGACGAAAACCGGCCACTGGGGTCGTTTCTGTTCCTCGGACCAACCGGTGTCGGTAAAACCGAACTGACCAAGGCGGTGGCGGAATTCCTGTTTGACGATGACAGCGCCATGGTCCGGATCGACATGTCGGAATTCATGGAGAAGCATTCGGTCGCGCGGCTGATCGGGGCGCCTCCGGGCTATGTAGGCTATGACGAAGGCGGCGTTCTGACCGAGGCGGTTCGGCGACGACCCTATCAGGTTGTGCTATTCGACGAGGTGGAAAAGGCGCATCCGGATGTCTTCAACGTCCTCTTGCAGGTCCTCGATGACGGTGTCCTTACCGACGGGCAGGGCCGCACGGTCGATTTCAAACAGACGCTGATCGTGCTGACGTCGAATCTGGGCGCTCAGGCGCTGAGCCAGTTGCCGGACGGCGCCGATGCGTCGGCCGCGCGCAGGGATGTGATGGATGCGGTGCGCGCCCATTTCCGTCCTGAGTTCCTCAACCGTTTGGACGAGACGATCATCTTTGACCGGCTCAAGCGTGCTGATATGGACGGCATTGTGGACATCCAGATGGCGCGCCTGCGCAAACGTCTGGCGGCGCGCAAGATCGAGCTGTCGCTGGATGAGGCCGCGCGCACCTGGTTGGCCGATGAAGGCTACGATCCCGTGTTTGGAGCTCGACCGCTGAAACGTGTGATCCAGCGTTCGTTGCAGGACCCTCTGGCCGAAATGTTGCTGGCTGGCGACATTAAGGATGGGGAAACCATGCCGGTGAGCGCCGGTACGGATGGTTTGATCATCGGCGATCGCGTTGCCTCATCGAACCGGATGCCGCCGGAAGATGCGGTGGTTCACTAAAGTCAAAGGCCCGTCCATTGCGGCGGGCCTTTAATACGATCAGTGACGCATGGGCGTCAGGAGGATGTCTTCTGGGCGATCAGGACGTCCCAGCTGCCTTCCTTCATCCAATGGGCCGGTTCATCGAGTTCGATTGTGACGACCTCGTAGCGCAGTGCTGGCGTCGCGGCGGCGAATTCAACAAGCAGGTCCGCGTCGTGATGCTGCGCATAGACCTGGCCACATTTGGCGACATGGACCGGAACGCTGGTTCGGAACAATGGCAGTTCGCCTTTCTCATAGACCTGCTTGCTGTCCCAGAGGTCGGGGTCGGTTTTGACAAATGCCCGCTTGGCGCCGTTCAAAGGTACGATCACCAGTTTGCCGCCATCGGACAGGCAGCGTTCAACCTCGCGCAGAACATCGAGATCCGTGGGCGCTTGAAAGTGTTCCCATGAATTCAGCAGGTACATATAGTCGACCGAACCGTCCTCAAATGGAAGCTCGGTTGCGTTGCAGGCGATCGTCTCGATGGCGTCGTTGCCAAGATATGGATGCAGGCGCGCATTGGCAGCGTTCAGATCCTGGTGGTACGAAATCCGCACACCGCACCGTTTCTTGATAATGTTGGAAAACGGTCCATTCGCGGCGGCGAGATCGGCTGTCACATGCTCGGGTCCTGGCTGGGTCAGGCGCATCGACAAGAATTGTTCAAAAAACTTGCGATTGACGAGCGATGCATCCTTCTGGTTTTTGACGTAGGTCGCCGAAAACCTTTCGAAGTAGGTCGGGTAGGTTTTGGGATAATCGACCTCGTCCAGATAGGCTTGGAACTCGGCGAGGGGGATCGTCACATGGGATCGTGTGATCCCGTTTGCCTGCAGTCT
>JBCCZH010000481.1:0-2229 GCA_039188075.1 Pseudomonadota bacterium | reverse complement strand
GAGGTCCACATGCTGTCGACCGCCTCGTTCAATGCCTTGTTGAAGACGCTGGAAGAGCCGCCGCCACATGTAAAGTTCATCTTTGCGACGACCGAAATCCGCAAGGTTCCGATCACCGTGCTGTCGCGATGCCAGCGATTTGACCTCAAACGTCTCGATAGCGCCGCCCTCGCCACGCACCTGGCCAAGGTGGCGGACAAGGAAGAGGCCAATGTCTCCGAAGAAGGGCTGGCCCTGATCGCCCGCGCGGCCGAAGGCTCTGTGCGCGACGGGCTGTCCATTCTCGATCAGGCCATTGTTCAGGCGCTGGACGGCGATCAGGTCACCGGCGCGCGTGTCCGCGACATGCTCGGCCTCGGCGATCGCTTGCGCCTGCTGGATGCGTTCGAATTCGCGATTCAGGGTGAAGCTCAGAAAGCCGTTGATGAAGTCGCCGAACAGGTGCGGGCCGGGGCGGATCCCCTGATCATCCTGAAGGACATGCTGGAAATCGCGGCGGATATTGCAACGGTCCAGGCCGCCGGCAATAATTACAGCCTGCCCGGTCCAGCCGACTGGACCCGTCGAACGCATGAACTGGCGAGCGCCCTGACCCCTGCACAGGCGCAGCGTAATTGGCAGATTCTCCTGTCCGGCTATCGCGATACGCAAACCGCCCCGGAAGCCGACACCGCCTTGCGCATGGTCGTCCTGCGTCTGGTCACCGCCGCCCGCTTGCCAAGCCCGGAAGAAGCGGCCCGCTTGCTCAGCGCAGGAGGGGCCTCGGGCGCCGCGGGAAAGCCTGAACCAGCGGGCGACACACCGTCAGACGCGGCGACGTCTGTGGTCCAGCTGGTCCCGCCCAGCGCGGACAAGATGGCAAGCTTTCGCGACGTGCTGGATCATCTCGATTCGCGCAAGGAAGCCCGGCTCTGGGGCGAGGCTCGCAAATATATCCGAGCCGAGAATTTCACGCCCGGACGCCTGGTCTGTGCGGTGGATCCGGGAGCGCCGCGGGATCTGTTGCGACGGCTGACCGATTTCCTGGAATATGAAACCGATATGGACTGGGACGTTCTACTGTCCGAGTCCTCGGTTGAAACCCAGAAGGAAACAGAGACGCGCCAGCGCCACGAACAATTGCAGGAAGCTGCGCAACATCCCGACATCGCCGCGGCCCTGGCCGCCATTCCAGGCGCGGAAGTTGTTGATGTTGAAAACAGCACGCCTCTTGATCCGGACACATTGACGGACAATGTCGTGCCGTTGAAACGCCGCTCATAAAGCCAGGACAGACCCGCCATGACCGATCTCACCAAAATCATGCAACAGGCCCAGCAAATGCAGGCCAAGATGCAAGAGGCGCAAGCCCAGATTGAAGAGACCGAAGCTGAAGGCATTGCCGGGGCCGGCCTGGTCTCTGTAACCCTGAAAGGCAAGGGCGAGCTGGTGGCGATCAAGATTGATCCGTCACTGATGCAGGACGAGGCTGAAATCATCGAAGACCTGGTCAAGGCTGCGCACCGGGAAGCGCGCAAGAATCTCGATCAGGCCATGGAAAAAGCCATGAAGGATGTCACCGCCGGCATGGGCGGCATGCTACCCGGCTTCAAGATGCCGTTCTAATCGGCTGTTTCCTCGGTATTTTCATTCGCCATCAAATATTCGGTCTCACGCGCTGACGCGATCAGTGTGCGGACCGATTCATTGTCATAGCCAATCTCCTCCAGCGCCCGCGCGGACATTTGCAAACCCGCTTCGATCGCATCGGGAATGACGAATGTGGCCCCGGCCTTGTACAGAAGCTGCGCATGATCGGCGTCCCGGGCGCGGGCCAGGATGGGGACATCGGGGCGGCTGATGCGGGCGGTCTTGACCATGGCTTCAGCTCTGACCTGATTGTCCAGGGTGACGACGACCAGAGCCGCATGCGCGAGACCGGCTTTCTGCAGGACTTCATCGCGCCCGCCATCACCGAAATAGACCCTGCGTCCGGTGGCGCGTTGCTTGGCGACGGTGGACGGGTTGATGTCGAGCCCGACAATATCGGCCTGCTCCTTTTCCAGGATGTGCGCCACGGCCCGACCGACACGGCCAAACCCGGCCACAATGACATGCCCTTCGCTGTCGCTGGCATCCGGCTGGACGAGGAAATCGACTTTGCGGGTCTGAACCTGTTTGGCGAGCCAGCGTCCGGTGCGCCAGCTCCCCGCGATGATCAGCATGGACAAAGCGACAATGGCGCTGACG
>JBCCZH010000480.1:0-2255 GCA_039188075.1 Pseudomonadota bacterium | reverse complement strand
GCACCTTTAACGTGTCGATCAAAAATTCGGCGGTTCTTTCCTCATGCTGCTGGTCGCGCTGATTGAACCAGACGCAAAAAGCACGGTCGGCTTTCACCGCGGCGACGGTCATTTTCGGGCCGCCCGACTTGAGCGCGACAATGTCTCCAACTTTGAAATTCATATCAGTCCTCACTCGATGACAGACTATCGGTAGGAGCAGATCTGTTAAGAGTTCTCTACGCTTGCGACCCATGCTCCGGCCCTAACGGAAAATAGCGACACTCGGACAATTTTCTGGATCATTCGAACCAAACCCGCTCGCTATATCCGACAACAAAAAAGGCGGCGCCCGAAAGCGCCGCCTCTTGGATTTGGATCAAGCCGAAGCCTAGTTCACGTCGAACCGGTCCAGCATCATCACCTTGTCCCAGGCCTTGATGAAGTCCCGCGTGAAGCGCGCCTTGGAGTCGCTCTGCGCATAGATTTCTGCGATCGAGCGCAGGATCGAGTTCGATCCGAAGACCAGGTCGGCCCGTGTGCCAGAGAACTTCACGGCGCCGGTCTTGCGATCACGGCCCTCAAACAGTTCTTCAGACGGGTCAGCCACCCACTCATTCGCCATGTCGAGAACATTGACGAAGAAATCATTGCTCAGCGTACCGACATTGTCGGTGAAGACGCCATGCGTGGACTCCGCAGCGTTCGCGCCGAGCACCCGCAAGCCACCAACCAGGACGGTCATTTCCGGCGCGCTCAGTTTCAGAAGCGCGGCCTTGTCGACCAGCAGCTCCTCCGTCGCACGTGGGTCTTCGGATTCATTATAGTTCCGGAACCCGTCAACCTTTGGCTCGAGCACGTCGAACGAGTCGACATCAGTCCATTCTTGCGTCGCGTCACCGCGGCCTGGGGTGAATGGCACAGAGGCGCCAGAGGCCTTCTCGATCGCGGCGCAACCGCCCAGGACGATCAGGTCAGCTAGCGAGACTTGCGTGCCGCTGGCATTGAAGCTCGCCTGGATCTCTTGCAGTTTTGCCACGACAGCTGGCACGCCAGACGACACATTGATCGCCCAGTCCTTTTGCGGGGCCAGCGCGATGCGGGCACCATTGGCGCCGCCGCGTTTGTCTGAGTCGCGGAACGTCGACGCCGACGCCCAGGCGGTTGAGACCAATTCGGAAACGCTAAGGCCAGAGCCGAGGATTTGCGCTTTCAGGTCTGCAATGTCCGCATCATTGATGACCGGGCCAGTTGGCGCCGGTACAGGGTCCTGCCAGATCAGATCTTCGGCCGGTACTTCCGGTCCAACATAGCGAGACTTCGGTCCCATATCGCGGTGAGTCAGCTTGAACCAGGCGCGGGCATAGGCATCGGCAAACTTGTCTGGGTTGGCCAGGAAGTCAGCAGAGATCTTGGCGTAGTCCGGGAACAGTTTCAGCGACATGTCTGCCGTCGTCATCATCAGCGGCTGAGTCTTGGACGGATCATGTGCCATTGGCGCTTCTGGCGCGCCCTGGCCAGGCACCGGTTGCCACTGGACGTGACCAGACGGGCTGGTGGTCTTTTCCCACTCATATTTCAGCAGGTTTTCGAAATAGGTCATGTCCCACGTATCGGGCGTCGGGGTCCAGGGACCTTCAAAGCCAGCGGTCGTGGTGTCATCGCCTTTGCCAGCGCCGTGGCTGTTCATCCAGCCAAAGCCCATATTCTGCATCGGTGCGCCTTCTGGCTCAACGCCAACCAGGTCTTCAGGACCTGCGCCATGGCCTTTACCAAAAGTGTGACCTCCGGCGACCAACGCCACGGTCTCCTCATCATTCATCGCCATGCGGGCGAAGGTGACGCGGATATCGTGCGCTTCAGCAATCGGATCCGGCACCGCGTCCGGGCCTTCCGGGTTAACATAGATCAAGCCCATCATCACAGCGCCGAGCGGCGTGTCGAGCTTGTAGGCATCGGCATCATCAGCCTTGTAATCACGCTGACCAGCATAGCGGCTCTTATCATTGCCAGAGGCGGCCAGCCATTCGGCTTCCGGGCCCCAGTAAATGTCTTCTTCCGGCTCGAACCAGTCGGCGCGACCGCCAGAGAAACCAAAGGTCTTCAGACCACAGGTCTCCATGCCGACATTGGCCGCGAGGATCATCAGATCGGCCCAGGAGATTTTATTGCCATATTTCTGCTTGATCGGCCAAAGCAGACGGCGCGCCTTGTCCAGGTTGCCATTGTCCGGCCAGCTGTTCAGCGGCGCAAAACGCTGCGAGCCGGAATTGGCG
>JBCCZH010000479.1:0-2256 GCA_039188075.1 Pseudomonadota bacterium | reverse complement strand
GAGGGCGTCATCGCCCGCTTTGAAGAATGACACCATGCCACCAATTCGGGCAATCCACCGGGTCAGAAATTCCGGGACTTCGCGATCGCTGCGTGAGAGCAGATCATGAATGGTGATCAGATCTGCCAGACAGCTCAGCGCGCGCGCCGGGGAGCGGCTGACATGACCGCCATCTGGCAGGAATTGCGCCGTACACTCGCTGTCGAGCCGCATTTCCGCATCGTCCAACCCCTTGCCACGGCCGAGGCAGAGGGCATGGGCGACGGCGAGCGTGCACCCTCGCCAGCGAGCTTTGGGTTCCAGTTCACTATCCACCAGAGCCAGGACATGCCGGGCCTGTCGGCCCAGTGCTTCCAGACGATGCTCGCGGATCTCCTCATCCCCTGTTTCGAACAAGGCGGCGCCGCAGCGCATCCAGTTCCAGACGCGATCCGCCGCGCAGCCTGTGCGCCACGTAAAGCCGTCAAATCGGCCGAAATTCTCGATCCAGTCATCGACCAGGTAGCGGGCGCGGTCGGCGCCGGCTTCGCCCTGTGTGAATAAATCCGCCAGCCAGTCAAAGCGATGCAGGCGATTGGCGTAATGCCGAGACGGCATGGCGCTGTTCCAGGGCGCGGCGCCATCCTCGATTTCCAGCCGATCCATGCCGATCCGCCAGACCCCGCGCATCAGCATCTCGCCGCGCAAATCATCAGGCGGAATGATCTGGCGCATGTGCAGCCCGAACCCGTCTGGTGTCGTGCCCGCGATCCGCATGCGATGGACGGCCGAGACTTTAGCGTCTTCGCCCGGACGTCCGGCAAACCGATCCCACACGGCAGCGTCTTCAGCGTCGCTGCGCTTGGCTTTCAGGGTTTCGGAAGACTTTGGTTCGCCCATGCTTCGTCCCGAAGGTTAAATGGTCGCTCCGGCGCGTAGCGCGGAAATGTTGGTGGCATAATGATCGGGCCCGCCACGGAAAACCGCCGACCCGGCAACGATGGCTGTCACGCCTGCTGAAATCGCTTTCGGGGCCGTTTCCGGGTTCAGACCGCCATCAACTTCGAGAATGATCTTGCGGCCGGTCTGATCAATTTTCTGGCGCAGGATTTCGATCTTGCGCAATTGGCTGTCGATGAAGCTCTGCCCGCCAAAGCCTGGATTAACCGACATGACTAGAATCAGATCGATATCATCAATGACCGGGTCGACAACTTCAGCTGGCGTCCCGGGATTCAAGGCAATGCCAGGTTTCATGCCTGCAGTACGGATCGCTTGCAGCGTGCGGTGCAAGTGCGGTCCGGACTCTGGATGAACGGTCAGAATATTCGCCCCCGCCTTGGCGAAATCGCCAATAAAGGGATCCACCGGTGCAATCATGAGATGCACATCAAACGGCTTGTCCGAATGCGGACGCAGCTTCTCAATGACAGGCGGGCCAAAGGTCAGGTTCGGCACGAAATGGCCATCCATCACGTCAACATGAATCATGTCGGCGCCAGCGTCATCGATTCGGCGAATTTCTGCGCCGAGTTCTGCAAAGTCCGCCGAGAGAATCGACGGCGAAATTAACACCTCACTCATGCTGCAGGCCTAAAACGTAACCGCCGCCAGCACAAGGCTGACGGCGACCGACGCTGTTGTAATTCAGCGATCGCGAATTCAGTAGGCCGGTGCGTATTGAATCGGCACAACATAGGCACCATCCGGACGGAACTCGACGTTCACAGGCTGGCCCGGCTGGATGTTGGCATCCGCAGGCTGAATGAAGGCTTTTACGTTACCATCATCAAACTGGACCGTGATAGCCACGCCTTGCTGGGTGCCAGCGGCCGAACCGATCATGTTGCCCGCAATGCCGCCCAGGACTGCGCCACCAATGGCGCCAGCAGTGTTGGCTTTGTCGCCGCCGCCAAGTTCAGATCCAGCGATACCACCGAGTACAGCGCCGGTCGCGGTCCCAATAATCGAGCGATCGGGCTTAATCGTAACCGCACGCGTACTCGTCACGACACCCGGCTTAACGGTGATTGCGTAGCCGACATCGCCTGGCCGGACTGTGTTGGCGCTGGAGCCGGTTTGGCAGCCCGCAACAGCGAGGCTCATCGCGACAATGGCGCCTGCGAAAAGTTTGCTCGGTGCCTGAATGGCAGAAACAGTATGTGTCATTTGGGTGTGCTCCTTCCGCACGATAATAATCTGGCGAGAGTGTGCCGCAGATCAGGTGAACTCCCTATGAACCCGAAAAGGCATCATTGGGGCAAAATGGTCTGTTTT
>JBCCZH010000478.1:0-2267 GCA_039188075.1 Pseudomonadota bacterium | reverse complement strand
GGGGGCGTGTGAGTAAGGCGCATTCTGCTTCCGTGACGTTGCGACAAGCGCCTTAACTACAAAAACATAGTTGAAATCACGCGCATGACGGCGTGATGATTTGTGTCAAATTTGATCGAGTTTTTTCGCGGAGTGCCCATGTCTGATTCAGCCCCACCACGCCTGTCCGCGACCATCTTGCTGTTGCGGGATGATCCGGATCTGCAGGTGCTGATGGTCAAGCGTCACTATGAAATCGATTTCGCCTCCGGCGCCCTGGTGTTTCCGGGTGGCAAGGCGAATGACGAAGACAGCGATCCAACCTGGTCCGACTGGACCGATGGCGACTTTTCCGGGACCGAACAAGCGGCACGGATCTCTGCCATTCGTGAAGCCTTTGAAGAGGCGGGGATCATTCTCGCCCGACCAAAGTCCGCGCGTGGCTCAGGAGCCGCCCTGGTCGGTTCAGATATCGCAGAGGCGCTCAACCCCATGCGCGGGCCTGTGGATCGCCGCGAGCAAAGCTTCCTGGCCTTGATCCAGCAGCACGACCTCGTCCTGGCGCTCGATGCGCTTGTGCATTTCGGACACTGGATCACGCCCACCATAATGCCGAAACGGTTCGATACCCATTTCTACCTCGCCGCCACTCCACCGGAGCAGGTTGCCGAACAGGATGGCCGCGAAACGACCGAGGCGGTCTGGCTTGGACCACAGCAGGCTCTGGATATAGAAGAGGCGGGCGCCGCCACGATCATTTTCCCGACTCGGATGAATCTTGGCAAATTGGCCGAGACGGCGACAACATCGAACGCTCTGAACCGGTTCGCGTCTGAAGCGGTCGTGACGGTGCTGCCAGTCGTCGGAAAGGATGATGATGGGGCGCCGTGTCTGCATATTCCGAAGGAAGCCGGCTATATCCAGCACATGGAACCCCTGCAGCGCGTTGCCAATGTCGCGAAAAGCAAATGACCAGGCGTTTTGGAGACAGTGTTGAACTCACCCGCGACGGGACCATTGCTGTGGTCACGCTGGATCGCGGAGATGGTCGCAATGCACTGTCGCTAAAGGCCATGCAGGCGCTGACGGATGCGGCGCACTTCCTCGTCTCGGATACAGAGTCGAACGTGGTTGTGCTGACCAGTCGCGGCGCGTTTACGGCTGGCGCGGATCTGAAAGACCCGGATCGGGCCGAGATGCGTGGCAAGACGCGACTAGAGCAGCGCCAATCGCTTAAGCTGGGCCCGGATATGTGCGCGGCCTGGGAAGCGCTTGAACAGATCACCATTGCTGCGATTGAAGGCTATTGCATTGGCGGTGGCGTGGCGCTCGCGGTTGCTTGTGATCATCGCATCGCGGCGGAGGATGCGTTTTTCCGGCTGCCGGAAATCCCGCTTGGCATGAATATGAGCTGGCAAACCAATCCTCGAACAGTGGCGCTGGTCGGACCGTCGCGAGCGAAACTGTTCACCATTCTCGGAAAACCTTGCACAGCCGAAACCGCCCTCGAATGGGGGCTGGTCGACCAGATGACACCCAAGGACGCAGCATTGGCCAGCGCGATGGAATTGGCCCAGCAATATGCGGGCGTGCCACCAATCGCGCTGCGCATGACCAAGCAAGCGATCAATGTTGCCGCCAACCCGCTTGGACACGCGACCAGTTTCATGGATCGTGATCAATTTGCGTTTGCAGCCACGTCGAGCGATCAATCCGAAGCGATCGAGGCCTTCCTGGAGAAACGCGATCCCGTATTCAAAGGCGACTGAGTTGGAACGGGATCAAGCCCAGAGTGGCTTCACGCAATTCTCTCGCGTCACATCGAGTTCGAATGTGATCGGCGTCGGCGACATGCGAGGGCGTCGACCGGACAGGGTTTTGTGAACCTGTGCGAAGGCCGCCTTGGCGGTCGTGATCGGCCCAACTTCACCTGTCAGTTTGGGCGACAGATTCAGGCCGCGCCTGATCAATCCGTTCGTATAGGCCGCATTCGCATTCATCAGCGCGCCGAGAGTCATGAACTCGCATGATAGAGAGACGTTCACGCAATCCGCGTTGCGCACTCGATGGGGGGCAAATTGCGGCCAAGTTAGCCCCATGCCCGGTGTCAGGTCGTAGACCGTTGCCCGTTCATCGAATGAGGCACGATAGGGCAACTCTTCGTCCCGCGTCATGTGGACGATGTCCTCAATATAGGATGAGGGGGCCAGGTCTTCGCTCCGGGAGTAGATCCACAAGCGCTTTTCGCCGCGCAACTGGAACAGCGAGACCATGGGAATATCAAGGTG
>JBCCZH010000477.1:0-2267 GCA_039188075.1 Pseudomonadota bacterium | reverse complement strand
CAAATACACAGCAAATACCGTTTTCTGCGCAACGTAGACTTGAATTTCCTAACGCGGGGTCAGATATTGCTCCTGCAGAGTGAGAGTTCTATCTCCTTTGCAGCCATATCCCCTTTGTGGCTTGTCTACGGACCCTGACAGGACGATTGAGCGCTTCGTGCGAACGATCGTCCTGTCTTGTATTACGGCTTGTTTTTTGGCCGGGATGCCCGCTAGACAGACGAAAACACAATCAGAGATGAGGCGAGGAAATGGACGACGGACCATCAGGAGCAATGACCGGCGCAGAGGCATTGGTGGCAACGCTAGCCGATCACGGCGTTTCAGCTTGTTTTGCCAATCCTGGCACATCGGAAATGCACCTGGTCACGGCCCTCGATGGCGAACCGCGGATCCGTTCGGTCCTGTGTCTGTTCGAAGGCGTCGCGACCGGCGCGGCGGATGGCTTCGCGCGCGTCTCCGGAACGCCGGCCATGACGCTGCTACATCTTGGCGCTGGCTATCTCAATGCCGGGGCGAATATTCACAATGCCGGCCGCGCCCGCACCCCCATGGTCAATGTGATTGGGGATCATGCCGTTCCGCATCTGAAATATGATGCGCCGCTGACATCGGATATTCGCGGTCTGGCGGGGCCGAACTCGCTCTGGATCAAGTCTGCCGACAAGGTCGAGGAAACCGGCAAGCTGGCCGCCGAAGCATTTGCTGCAAGCTATGGCCCGAAACCCGGCCCGGTCTCTCTTATTCTGCCCGCCGACAGCGCTTGGCTGGAAGGTGGTGTGACCGGCGCATCGATTGCGCCTGCACCCTTGCGGACTGTTTCAGCAGATCAGATCGAAGCGGCCAAGGCAGCGATTGCCAGCGCCGAACATCCGGTTCTTCTGATCAATGGCACGGCGCTCGGCGAATCCGGTCTTCAGGCCGCTGCGAGACTGAAAGCGGCCGGCATTCGCGTCATGACAGATACATTCTATCCCAAGATGCGCCGGGGCGCGGGCGTCTTCGCGCCAGAGCGGATGCAATATTTTGCCGAAGGCGCGATGGCCGATCTGGAAGGCTCGGATTTAATGATCCTGGCCGGGACCAGTGCGCCGGTCGCCTTCTTCTCCTATCCTGGCAAGCCGAGCCTGCTGGTGCCCGAAGGATGTAACGTGCTCGACCTTGGCGATGCCAGTTCAGACAGCGCAGCAACGCTGACGGCGCTCGCCGACGCCTTGGGTGTAACAGAGGCTGCGGCGCCCGAAGCCTTGGTTGTGCCGGATATGCCAACCGGCGACCTGACGGCGCAAAGCGTCGGGCAAAGCCTGGCGCGGCACATGCCGGAACAGGCGCTGATCTCGGATGATGGCGTATCGAATGGATTGATGTCTTACCTGCCGACACAGACTGCACGTCCCCATGACTGGATGATGCTGACGGGCGGCGCGATTGGTCAGGGCATGCCGCTGGCTTTGGGCGCCGCGATTGCGGCGCCGGACCGGAAAGTCATCTGCCTGTCGGGTGATGGTGCTGGCATGTATACCAATCAAGCCCTCTGGAGCATGGCGCGCGAAGGTGCGGACGTGACCACAATTGTCTTCGTGAACCACTCCTATCGTATCCTGAATATTGAACTCTACCGCACCGGCGCCGGTAATCCCGGGCCCACGGCGAAAGACATGTTGTCGATTGGAGGCCCGGATATCAACTGGGTACAGCTTGCCGAGAGCATGGGCGTGGCAGCGGTGGAAACTGCCACGGCAGAAGACTTTGATGCAGCGCTGGCCGAAGCGATTGCGGCGCCTGGGCCGCGTCTTATCGCCGCCATCGTGCCGGGCTGAGAGGATTCAAGCCCGGCACTCAGGTCGGATCAGTTGGCAACGAATGAGTAATTGCCGACTTTCCGCCCTGTTCTGTTTTCATGATGCGCGATCAGATCCGAATCCCCGGTCGCGATCACAAATTCCTCGACCAAAGGCCGGACGCAGGTCCGCATCAGCGACTGCCGGATCGGGGATACCCGACCATACAGCCCACAGGCTTTGGTGGCGGTGCGCTCGGCCCGGCGATACGATTGGGCCGCAGACAAAGCCGGGTCATATTTAAACGTCACCTGCATCGGGACTTCATTCAGTGCACTGGCGCTGGGCAGGGTCATCATCATGCCGGCACACAGGGCCAAGAGTTTCAAATGCTGTTTCATGACTATCTCCTTGGTTTGGCTCATCATGAGCGAACCGTCAGATGTCACAGTCCGGGTATGACCGGAATCGCGCCTTTCGACGTTT
>JBCCZH010000476.1:0-2270 GCA_039188075.1 Pseudomonadota bacterium | reverse complement strand
CGTGTCGCCAGGCGTTTCACGGAATTGCAGGACCGGTTGGTCAAAGCCGCTTGAAACCAGTTCTGTCCGGGCTAGACGGAAGCCGAAATTGGCGGCCCATGGCAAGTCACCGCCAAAGTCACCTTCCCATTCCGTATTGGCATAGAAGGACGTGATTTCTTCCTCGACGCCGAAGCTGCCGCCCGGATTGAATTCGGGTGTATAGAAGCCAAAGACCGAGTTGCCAGCCGCGTCACGGCGGGCGATCAGATCGGCATCATTGGCGGCGCGTTCCGCACCGGTCAGACCGTTACGGTTCGGATCCGTGATGTTGGCCGTGTCATTCAGCTCTGCAAAGGCATCCGCAATCGAGAAGCCGAGAATTTGCGAAGGCACCTGGCCGGAACCAGCAACACCGCTGAGGAAGCCGTCGAACGAGAAGGGTGACAGGATGCCAGGGTTCTGAAGCGCAACATTATAGCCGCAATAGGCACAGAAAATGTCGCCGCCCTGGGTTGGCGAGAAGTTGGTGAAATTATCACGGGTCTTCTCACGATCCGTATAGCTGGCGCCAAACCCGATCGCTGCGAGCGGTCCGCGATTGATGTCCCACTTACCGCTGGCCTGGAATTCAAGCACGTCATCCTCGACCATATTGCGTTCGACATTGACGAAGTGCAGGCGCTGGATCGACGTATCGGTCAGACCAGACAGGTTGGTGATGGTGGAGATGCCATCGCTGTTCGGCAACTCGATCAGAGGTGATGTTGGTGCCAGCGCCCCGATCACGATGAACGGATTGGTGCCGTCACGCTGCGCATTCGACGCAGACAGGTCGAAATCGAGCGACAGGGAGTCAGACACTTCCCATTCGAGGTTGCCACCAATCTGATAGGTTTCCGCGAGACGGTTATTGGAGGTCACGACGTTGTCGTTTTGCGACAGGCCGACCGTCGCCGCGATGGCTGGGTTCCGCGCGGCGAAATCCTGACCTGGGCGGCTGAACGAGACCACGGTTCCATTGGCGTCGATGACCGGATCAATGAAAGGCGGGCTGAAGAAGCCAGAGAATTGTGTCGCAAAGGACTGAACATCAAATTCTGAGTACAAGCCGTCCAGGGTGAACGTCATGCGATCATTTGGCCGGAACTGTACGGCGCCGTTCAGCGTCAAACGTTCGCGATCCTGAATGTCTCGGCTATGCACCACTTGCTGTTGTACGCGGGCGCCATCTGCGAGTGCACCTACGGTCGTCAGACCAGACGAGCTTTCTGGCGCCAGCACAGCTGGGTCGCCGCTACGAAGCGCGAATCCATTGGTGAACGAGCTGTCTTCCTGAACCGCGCGATCAGAGAAGGACGCGCCAGCCAGAATGCCGAAGGTCCGATCGAGATTGGTCCATGACCCAACTGCCGTGATGTCAGGGCTGACTTCTTCACGCAGGGTGTCATAGGTGCCGGCAACAGAGGCCGTGAAGCTTTGACCCTGGCGATCAAAAGGCCGTGCCGTGACAATGTTCACGGTCGAACCGATGCCACCTGATTGCAGGTTCGGCGTGGCCGTTTTGAACACTTCTGCACGTTGAATAATATCGGACGACAGGACGTCGAACGAGAATTCGCGGCCATCATTGTCCGTCGCAATCGTGCGTCCGTTCAGAAGCACTGTGTTGAATTCAGGTCCAAGACCGCGAACGGTGATGAACTGACCTTCGCCGCCGCTACGGTCGATCGCGACACCCGTGATCCGCTGCAGAGATTCTGCGACATTGGAATCCGGGAATTTGCCGACGTCTTCCGCGGAGACCGCGTCGACAATCTGGTTTGAGTCCCGCTTGACATCGAGGGAGGCTTTCAAGCTCCCGCGAATGCCTTTGACGGTAACGGTCTGGAGCGTCCGTTCGTCGGCGGTCTCGCCTGTTTCGCTTGCGTCCTGCGCGATGGCAGATCCGCTATACATCAATGCGGCGATGCTTGCCCCAATGATCATCTTGGTTTTATGGCCCATGATTATCCTCCCATATATATATGATTTTATTTTTCGGATGTGTGCCTGGGTGGGCACGTAGATTAAGCAACGAGGCGATTGTTGAACTGCTCGTGCAAAATGGATTGCTCACCAGGGGTCAGGTGCAGGCCAAGCTTGGTTCGGCGCAGCAAAATATCCTCTGGTGACCGCGCGAATTCGCGCGCGATTAAGTAATCAACCTCCTTTTGATAAAGTCCGCCGCCATAATGGTGGCCGAGCTCTGAAATGGATTGTGCGTCCCCCAGAAGCGCGTGAATGCGCGT
>JBCCZH010000475.1:0-2273 GCA_039188075.1 Pseudomonadota bacterium | reverse complement strand
GCAATCCGGCAAGTCGGCGGGCGTCCCGGGCGCGATTGCGCTCTACAAGTCAGCGCATGACGCCTATGGCCGGATGGACTGGGCCAGTAATTTCGAGTCGGCGATTGAGCTCGCCGATACCGGCTTTGTGGTCAGTCCGCGTCTCGCCACAGTGCTGGCGAGTGATCGTTTGCGGCAATTCCTGAGACTGGATGATCACCCCATCAGCGCCGCCTATTTCTATCCGGAAGGCGAACCGCTAGCCGAAGGCGCTGTGCGCGACAATCCGGACTATGCCGAGACCCTGCGCCGGGTGGCGACAGAGGGCATCGACGCCTTCTACAAGGGCGAAATCCCCGCTGCGATTGTGGCCGCGCTGGCAGAAGAACCGCGACCGGGTGCGATGAGCGTCGAAGATATCGAATCCTATGAAGTCAAAGTCCGGCCGCCAATCTGTGGCCCGTGGCGCGAGTATGAGATCTGTTCTGCGCCGCCGCCAAGCTCCGGCGGAATCACCCAGAACGCGATTGCTGGCCTTTATGACCGACTGGTGCCGGACGGCGCGACCGAGCCGGAAGTGCTGATGCGGGCCTTTGTCGACGCCCAGCGCCTCGCTTATGCCGACCGCGATCATTATGTCGCGGATGCTGATTTTGTGCAGGTCCCGAGTCTCGACCTGATCAATCCGAAATATCTCGATGTCCGGGCGACCGAAGTGTTTGAACCTGGTGCTGTACCGACACCGGGTGATCCAGGGGTTGCCCTGGGCGGTAATCCCATGGTCGGCATGTGGGGTCAGGACCCGACCGAGGACGCACCAGGCACCACGCATCTGTCGATCATTGATGCCGAAGGCAATGCGGTGGCGATGACTGCAACAGTCGAGGCAGCGTTTGGCAATTCGCGCATGGTGCATGGTTTCCTGCTTAATAATGAGCTGACCGATTTTGCTCGCGAACCGCGTAAGTCGAACTTGCCTGTGGCGAACGCCCCGGGTCCGAAAAAGCGGCCGCGCAGCTCGATGTCGCCAACCATCATTTTTGATGCGGATGGCGAAGTGAAAATGGTCACCGGATCGCCAGGCGGGAACTCGATTGTCGCTTATACGGCCAAGAGCATTGTTGGCGTGCTGGCCTGGGGCAAGACCCCGCAAGAGGCTGTGGCCCTGCCAAACGTGATCGCCCGCGGTGAAAATGTCGGCGTCGAAGTTGACCGCGAAGGCGGCCAGGAAGTGGCGGATGATCTGAAAGCGTTGGGCTATAATGTCGAAGAACGCCGCGGCGAGAATAGCGGTCTGCACGTTATCCTCGTGACGGAAGATGGCCTGCAGGGCGGCGCAGATCCGCGCCGCGAAGGCGTTGCGACGGCGCTGACCGAATAGAATAGAAATTTCCGACGGCCTGAAGCCGTCAGACAGACAACAGAAGTTGGGGAAACAAATGATGGTGTTGTTCAGAATGGTTGCGGTTATCAGCCTGGCCGCAAGCCTCGCCTTTGGGGCGTTTGCACAGGCATATCCGGACACGGATTATAATCCGGATGCGCCGACCCTTATGGAAACGGTCGGTCACGATCATGGTGAGCAGATCACAACCTCTGCCGATCTCGATGTGTTTCTGCAAGCCCTGGCGGCCTTCGCACCGGATCGCATGGAAATCGTCAAATATGCCGAGTCCTGGCAAGGCAATGATCTGACCTATTCCATCATTTCCTCAGCCGAGAATATGGCGCGGCTCGAGGCGATCAAATCCGATCTGGGACGGTTGGGGCGCGGTGAGACCCTGTCCGCTGCCGAGATCGCGGATCTACCAGCTGTGGTCTGGCTGGGTTATGGGGTGCACGGCGATGAAGTCACCCCCTCCGATAGCGCGATTTTTATCGCCTATCATCTGATCGCGGCACAGAATGATGAACTGGTCGAGACTATTCTGGACAATACGATTGTCGTCATCGACGCCAATTTGAATCCGGATGGGCGCGAGCGGTTTATTCACAGTTTCCGATCTGCCCTCGGCATGGTGCCGATGGCCGATCGCTACGCGGCAGAGCATGACCAGCCCTGGCCGCGGGGACGGTTCAATCACTATGTGTTCGACATGAACCGTGACTGGTTCGCGCTGACCCAGCCTGAGACGAAGGGTCGAATTGCGGCACTGCTCGATTGGCATCCGGTTGTCTATGTCGACAGTCACGAAATGGGCGGCGACCAGACTTATTACTTCCCGCCTGCGGCGCATCCATTCAATCCCAATATCACCGACACGCAGCGCAGTCGCCAGTATCAGCTCGGCCAG
>JBCCZH010000474.1:0-2298 GCA_039188075.1 Pseudomonadota bacterium | reverse complement strand
GACTTTCTGGTGCGGGAACGGGATTTCGATCCCGGCTTCATCCAGCGCTTTCTTGACCAATTCTGGCACAGTGAAACGCACATCGAACCAGTGCTCGCCTTTCACAAACGGGCGGACGGCAAAGTCGACAGAGCTGTCATTCAGCGTCGACACCACGATGACTGGCTCCGGGTCATCCAGGATCTGCGGGTGATCGGCGAAGACCTTTTTGATCACATCGCGGGCCTGATCGATATCCGTGTCATAGGACACACCAAAGGTCAGCTCGACCCCACGTACGGGGTGATGGCTATGATTGATGATCTGTTCGCCCCAGATCTTGCCGTTCGGGATGATGATCTGCTGATGATCAAACGTCCGCAGCACGGTGGTGAACAGCGTGATTTCCTCGACATTGCCGAAATTGCCGGCCGCATCGATGAAGTCTCCGACCTTGTAAGGCCGGAAAATCATCAGCATGACGCCGGCGGCAAGATTGGACATCGCGCCCTGAAGCGCCAGGCCAACGGCCAGACCGGCAGCACCCAGCAAGGCCACGATCGATGTGGTCTCAACCCCAAACCGGTTCAGGACCGCGATAATGACAAAGGCCAGGACCGTATAGCGCGCCAGACTGCCGAGGAAATTGAACAGCGTATCGTCCAGTTTCTCATGCTGTTTGCCAATGCCGCGAACCAGTGCGCCCACGCGCCCGGCGATCCAGAAGCCAACAATCAGGATCAGCAATGCCAGCAAGACATTCGTCGCACCGGCGAGAATGCTGTCCGCCTGATCTTCCATGCCGAGCGGCGCCAATATTTGTTCCAGAAATTCCATGATGAACCAAACCCCCTTCGTTTGTTCTATCTTGAACATTCGTAACGCACGAATGTACCGTACTTGTGTAGGTTGAGTATTGCGTACAAAGCAAGGGGAGGTGACATGCGTCGCATCTTGTCAAAGTCTGGTCTGGCCGCCATTGGCTTGCTGACCGCATGTGGCGGCGGGGGCGGCGACAATGCCATCACGCTGACCAATGCTGGCCCGGTCTTCAGCTCGACCGCAAGCATCAGTATCGAAGAGAACACCGTTGGCGTGGTCTATACCGCGCAAGCCAATGATGCCGATGGCGATACGGTCACGATTTCCGTGTCTGGCGGGCCGGATGCCGGACAAGTCAGTCTGAACGCGACGTCTGGCGAGCTGTCCTTTACAATCGATCTGGACTTTGAAAATCCAGGCGATGCCAATGCCGACAATATTTATGAAGTGTCGCTGGAAGCAAGCGATGGTCGCGGCGGCGTGGCGCGCCTGGATCTCGACATTGAAGTGACCGATCAGGTCGACGTGATTGCGGTCCGACGCGTGGGGACCGGGTTTACACAGCCGCTCGGCCTGGTCGCCTTTCCGGATGGCTCTGGCCGGGTTCTGGTCCTGGAAAAATCAGGGCGGGTCCGCCTATTGAGCCCGGACACAGGGATGATCGACAGTGTCGATTTTGTCGACCTGTCTGCCTCGATCTCGACTGCCGGGGAAGGCGGCCTGCTCGGGCTCGCGTTCTCACCTGATTTTGCGACTGATCGGCAGGTCTATATCCACGTCAACAATCTGGCCGGCGATACGGAGATCCGGCGGTTTGAAACCTTTTCCGCGACGCCGGATCAGGTCGACCCGGCAACCAGCGATGTGATCCTCACCTTCTCGCAGCCGGATGATAATCACAATGCTGGCTGGATTGGCTTTGACAGCAATGGCCTGTTGATCTTTCCGACCGGCGATGGCGGTGGATCCGGCGATCCAAGTGATTTTGCCCAGAACACGCAATCCCTGCTCGGCAAGGTTTTGCGGGTCGATCCGAGCGGCGATGATTTCCCGTCCGACGCGTCGCGCGACTATGCCATTCCCGCTGGCAATACATTCACCGATCCGGCCAATGGCTTGCCGGAGATATTTGCGGTCGGTCTGCGCAATCCGTTTCAATCGAGCTTTGACCCGATCAGCGGCGACCTGCTGATCGGCGATGTCGGCCAGGGGGCGATCGAGGAAGTCAGCCGCTTGCCGCTCACAGACAGCTCGTTCAATTTCGGCTGGGCGGTGCGCGAAGGCACGGCCTTCTTCAAAGGCGCCGATCAACCGGCGTTTACATCACCAGTGGCGGAGTATTCGCATGGCGTTGGGCCCCGCGAAGGACGCTCGATCACAGGCGGTCTGGTCTATCAGGGACCTGTCGAGGCCTTGCAGGACACGTATATCTTTGGCGACTTTATCAGCGACAATGTCTGGGGCATCCCGGCCGCGGACCTGGTCAATGGTCAGACG
>JBCCZH010000473.1:0-2308 GCA_039188075.1 Pseudomonadota bacterium | reverse complement strand
AACTGGACGAATCCTGTCTTCTAACTAAGGTAGAGCTATGAGAATTCTTGTCGTTGAAGATGAGGCGGATTTACGCCGTCAATTGGCTGATGCCCTGACCCATGCAGGCTATGCCGTAGACTTGGCCGCGGATGGTGAAGACGGTCATTTCCTGGGCGATACCGAGCCTTATGATGCCGTGATCCTGGATCTCGGCCTGCCAAAAATGGATGGCGTCACGATTCTCGAGCGCTGGCGCGAGGATGGCAAGACCTTTCCGGTCATGATTCTGACCGCGCGCGACCGCTGGAGCGAGAAAGTCGCTGGCTTTGATGCCGGTGCCGACGATTACGTCACCAAGCCGTTCTATACAGAAGAAGTTCTGGCCCGTTTGCGCGCGCTTTTGCGCCGCGCCTCCGGTCATGCGGTGGCCGCGATTGAAGCCGGGGCCTTGCGTCTCGACACGCGCGCTGCACGTGCGACGGTGAATGGTGAGCCGATCAAGCTGACGGCGCACGAATACAAAGTCCTCAGCTATCTGATTCACCATCAGGGTCGGGTCGTACCGCGGACCGAGCTGGTCGAGCATATTTACGATCAGGACTTTGACCGCGACTCGAACACGATCGAAGTCTTCATTGGCCGTCTGCGCAAGAAAATCGGCAATGATCGGATCCAGACCGAGCGTGGGCTCGGCTATCGCCTCGTGGTGCCTGAAGACGAACGCTCCGGCATGGTGACCTAGGCAAGGCGCGTCGATCTGTATGGATACAGCCGCGCCTCCCAAGAACAGATTTCAGCGACTTTCATTGGCGCGCCGGCTTTTGCTCGGCGCGTTATTGTGGAGTGTGCTGCTGGTCGTGGGGGGCGTGTTTGCGATGACGGCGGTCTATCGCGCTGAAACCCTGAACATTCTCGATGATGAGCATACGGCGACGATCCAGACCCTGGCGCGGGCCATTCGCCCGCTCGATGATGGCACCGGCCGGATCGAGGATATCGAGGACCGTCATCCGCCAGATCCGCGCTTTCTGGTGCCCCTGTCCGGCAAATACTGGTTGATCGTTGCCATCGACGAGAATGGCGAACAGGTCGGCGATATCACGTCACGAAGTGTATTCGATGAAACGCTTGAAATTCCTATGGACTTGCAAGAACAGGCGTTGGTCAGTCCGGGGCAAATCATCAGCGCCAATGGCGCGGGGCCGGCGGAACAATCGGTCCGGATCACCGTTCAAGCGACGACTTATCCTGAGCGCGCCAATCCCGTTCTGCTGGTGGCGGCGTCCGACCGCACCTTGTCCATGGCAGGCGTTGATCGATTACGGACAATTCTTCTGGTCGCGATGATGGCGCTGGCTGGCGGAACACTCCTCGCTATGGCGCTTGGATTGCGCTATGCGCTGCGGCCGCTGGATCGCATTCAATCAGACATTACCGAAGTTCGCGAGGGCCGACAGGCCGGCTTGTCCAGCGACTATCCTGCCGAAGTGCAACCTTTGAGTGAGGAGCTCAACAAGCTGCTGGATCACAATCGCGCGGTGGTGTCGCGCGCCCGGACGCATGTTGGCAATCTCGCCCATGCCTTGAAAACGCCGCTCGCGGTCCTGCGCAATGAGGCCACGGGTGAGACGCAACTTGATTCCGTCGTGCGACGCCAGTCGGAAGCCATGCGCTCCAATGTTGATCACTATCTCCGCCGCGCGCAGGCCGCAGCCAGAGCGGAAGCGCTGGGCGTCCGGTCCCAGGTGAGTGAGGCCGTGCAAGGCATTGCCCGGGTCATGAACAAACTGTTCGCGGCGGATGGCAAGTCGGTCACAGTCGAAGTGCCGATCGGCCTGCATGTCCGCACCGAGCAACAGGATCTGGAAGAGATTCTTGGCAATCTGCTCGACAATGCCTGCAAATGGGCGGCCTCGCGGGTGCATGTTCACGCCGAGCATGATGGCAATGGCATGGTCGCCATCTCAATCGATGATGACGGACCCGGGCTCTCTCCCGAAGAGCGCGAGGAAGCCGTCAAACGAGGGGTCCGTCTCGACGAAACCGCGCCCGGCACCGGTCTTGGCCTGTCCATCGTGGCGGATATCGCCGGAATGAATGGCGGCAGTCTCACACTGGATGAGAGTCCCGAAGGGGGACTTCGGGCCATTGTGCGACTGCGCCGGGCATGAGCAACGTGCCGCAGGGCCTATCTGACAAATTCGGCGTATAGGACCCGCATGAGAGCTCGTACAAAACGTCTTTATGCGGTCGGCGCTGCGGCGGTCCTGATCATCGCCGCCGGTGTGCTGGCCTCGACCGCGCTGCAGCGGCATGCGGACCTGTT
>JBCCZH010000472.1:0-2309 GCA_039188075.1 Pseudomonadota bacterium | reverse complement strand
AGCCGGGTCGTGAAACCGGTTCTGGATCTGGCGGAAAAGCTGCGCTCCGCCCGCGAACCGCGCAACCTGTAATAATCATTGGTATTTTCCGCAGGAGTGTTGCATTTCCTTAAGCTGTGACGCTAAAACCGTCGGCCACCAAGCAAGTGGGGAATGGGAGGAAATATGCCTCGTCCGGCGGGCGTTCGTAATCACGACTTTGAAGCCAAGAAGACGGCTTTGCTGGACACGTTGTCGGAATTTGCGCTGAACGATGATTTGCGCCGGCCGTCCTTGCGCCAGTTCGCCATCGCAGCCCAGGCTTCCGAACCGACATTGCGGCATTATTTCAGGGACCGGCAAGGGCTGGTCATCGCCATTCTGAAACACATTCATGCCCGCGCCATTCCGCTCTGGGATGTGATTGCGACCGGCGCGCCGGACACGGCGACTGCCGTCGAAGAGTATTTCCGGGTCACCGAGGCCGGCCTGACCCATGGCGGCTTTGCCCGCGCACATGCCTTTGGAATCATTGAAGGCATGGCGGATGAGACAGTCGGCCAGGCCTATCTGGAATATCTGCTCGACCCGGCGCTGAGCGCGGTGTCCGAGAAAATGGATGCGACGCCGGGCAAGCCTGAGACGCTGGATGAACGCCGCGCCTCTGCCTTCATGATGCTATCGCCGATCCTGGTTATGACACTGCATCAGCAGCTGCTGGGCGGCAAAGAGGCATCGCCCGTTGACACAGCCGGATTCCTGAAACTGATGCAGGGCTGGCTGGCCTCGGGCCTAAGCCAATAGATCGCGAAGGGCGTCGAGATCAGCCTGCGGCGTCGCCCAGTTACAAACAAAACGATACGATCCGCCCGGCCAGGGATAGCACTTCACGCCGCCGGCTTTGATGCGGGCCTCGATCTCTGCTGGCAGGATTGCGAAGACTTCATTGCCATCCACCGGATAGGCCAGACTGACCCCTGGCTTGGCGCATAGGAGATCGGCCAGCAGCCTGGCTGTCTGATTGGCCTGACGCGCCAGATCCAGCCACAGGCCCTGATCCAGCATCGCTTCGCCCTGGGCGGCCAGAAATCGCATCTTGGGCGGCATATGGCCGGACCGTTTGGCGCGGGCTTTCAGCGCCTCAAAATGATGCCGCATGGCGCCGAAGAGGAGAATGATCTCGCATCCGATGGCGCCGGTCTTGGTCAATCCGAAGGTCAGGACATCAATCCCGGCCTTCCAGCTCATCTCGGCAGGCGTGGCGCCCGTCGAGACCAGCGCATTGGCGAGGCGGGCCCCATCGAGATGCACGTTCAGGCCGTCTGCCTTGGCCAGGGCCGTATAGTGTCGAACCTGGTCGACGGAATAGGCTGTCCCGCACTCGGTCAGATTGGTCAGGGACAGGGTTTCGAGCGGCGTTTCATGCACGAAACCCGGATCATTTTGCGCCAGCGCCTGACGCAAGGCGGTCTCGTCGATCTGCGCGCCATGCCCGGGCAGCAGCCGCAGCTTGGCCCCGCCGGTAAAGAATTCCGGCGCGCCGCGCTCATCGCGCTCAATATGCGCCTCTTTATGACAGGCAATAGCGCCGATGGATGAACACATGACGGACAAGGCCAGCGCATTTGACGCCGTACCGCTGGCACAGACCCAGGCGTCAAACTCCTCTGTTTCGAATGTATTGGCGAGCGATGCGCGAAGCCGCGCAGAAACCGGATCAGCCCCATAGCTTGAGGCGCTGCCAGTGTTCACCGCTGCCAGAGCATTGATGACAGACGGGTGCGCCGGCGCCGTGGTGTCTGAGGCAAAGTCCATTCAGCTAAAGCATCACATCCGGCGTTTGCCACATCAAGTGCTGGCCGCCATCGCTGGCAATCATCTGACCGGTAATGCTGTCCGCTTCGATCAGATAGCGCAGTGTTTTAACAATTTCGCCCGGATTGGAGCCCTGCTGGGTGAGCGTGGCCTGCGCCTCGGCGGCGAATTCACCTGGCTTCTGATGGACGTTTTCGAGCGTCGGGCCGGGTCCGATCCCATTGACCCTGATATTCGGGGCAAAGGATTGCGCCAGGGTCCGCGTCGCGGTCCACAGCGCCGATTTGGACAGGGTATAGGTGAAAAAGAGCGGGTTCAGCTTGCGCACGCGCATGTCCAGCATATTGACGATCAGGCCGGCCTCATCCTGCGGCAAGGCGCGGGCAAAATGCTGGGCCAGCAAGATGGGCGCGCGCAGATTGGGGCCCATGTGAAAGTCCCAATTGCGGCGGCTATGCTCCAGCGCGGTATCGTCTTCAAACGTCGAGGCGGAATTGACCAGAAGCGTCAGCGGT
>JBCCZH010000471.1:0-2341 GCA_039188075.1 Pseudomonadota bacterium | reverse complement strand
TATGCACCCGGGTTCGGCGTCGCGACGTTCGAAGATCGCAAGGGCGTACCCTATGGCGTGGCGATCGCTGCAGGCGCTTTGTTTGCTGCCCCAGCGTCTCCGTTTCTTGCCGAATTCTTAAGCCAAATCCAACGTTTCAATTAACCATGCTTTAGCTTCGGCGTGAAATATTCGCCGATAGTCCTCCCGTTCTCGGAGGGGCCCTGTAGAGAGAAAAGGCGCTCTTCATGTCACCTATGCGGCTTATTATTCTGGCTGTCGCGCTCGTCGCAGCTGTTCTGGCAGCGTTCCTTGTCAGGAACCTGGCCAATCAACAACCAGCAGTGGTGTCGGCGCCAGCTCAGACGGTTGAGAAAATCGTCGAAGTTGAAGTCTCCCAACAAAAAGTCCTGGTCGCGAAAACCGACTTGCGGGTCGGGACGTTGTTGACGCCTGACGAATTCAAATGGGCCAATTGGCCAGACACCACGATCAATCCGGCTTATTACACTCAAGAGATCGCGCCGGATGCGATGGAGATCCTGACCGGCAGCGTCGTTCGCTCGGCAATGTATGCTGACGAACCGGTGATGCCGCAAAAAATCGTGCAGAAGGGTGAGACCGGATTCATGGCCGCCTTGTTGAGCCCCGGCAAGCGCGCCATGACCATCGAGATCACGCCGGAATCCGCATCGGCTGGCTTCATTCTACCAGATGACCGGGTCGACATCATCCTCAGCCAGCTGGTCGAGTTTGTCGGCGACGATGATTTGCCGCCGCAACTGATCACAACAACCATTATGGAGAATGTCCGTGTCATCGCCATTGACCAGACGTTCGGCGACGTTGACGGCATTCCGACGCTCACGGGTTCCACCGCCACGATGGAGATCACCCAGGTCCAGGCTGAACTGCTCGCCAATGCGGCGCGCTCTGGGACACTTTCATTGACGCTCCGAAGCGCGGCGGATGCGGGCTTCAATGAGGGAGAGGCGCTCGCCAACAAGCTGCTTCTCAATGACATCGAGTCAGGCGGACGCAAAGTCATGATTTATCGCAGCAACAAAGTCGAGGCCGGAGGCAGCTAGATGAAACGCTTGCAACAAGCAATTACAGCCTCAACACTGGCGTTCGGCTTATGTCTGACGCCACTTGTTGCGTCTGCACAAACAGATCCGACGGAAAACCCGATGGGGGTCAGTACGCTTGAGCCTGGTGAAACCGGGGTTTCACGGAGCTTGAGCCTGGGCGTCGATAAGTCGGTCATTGTCGATCTGGATCGCCCCGCCGCCGACGTCATCATCACCAATCCCGAGATTGCCGATGCGACGGTTCAAACGGCGAAACGGATCATCTTCCGTGGTGTGATTGCCGGCCAGACAAATGCCTTCATCTTCGACAATCGCGGTCGTCCAATCCTCAATCTCGAGATTGCAGTTGCCGCCGATACAACCGCGATCAACGAAATCATCAAACGCTATGTTCCAGAGGCGCGCGTAAACGTCGAAGCCGCGAACAATAATCTGATTATTTCCGGTGTTGTCGACAATCTCTTGCAATCGGATCAGGTCATGCGCCTGGTCCAGGCTTATATGCCAGAGGGTGATGTTCAACCGATCAATATGATGAGCATCCGGGCCAAAGATCAGGTCATGATGGAAGTGCGCATTGTAGAAATGCAGCGGTCTGTTGTGAAGCAGCTTGGAATCAACCTTGGCGGCGACCTGAACCTCGGTGACCTTGAAGGCGTGACGGAAGGCTCGCTGTTCGCAGATGTCGCCGGCGATGGCATTGACGGTGTCGTCAATACCGGAGAGACGACCTTGCTTCGGACAACACCATTCCAGCAAGTGTTCGGACTTAACTCCACCAATACGTTCGGACTTCAAGGCGCCGCACTTGGCGGCCTGAACGGGACGTTTGCTTTAAACAATTTCGATAATGGGATCTTCCAGTCGAGAGCGTCTGCCGCAATCGATGCCCTTGAGCGCATCGGCGTTGTCAGAACACTGGCAGAACCAAATATCATGGCGGTTTCCGGTGAAAGCGCCAACTTCCTGGCAGGCGGTGAATTCCCGGTCCCGGTTGCCTCGGATGAAGACGGCGTCACGGTCGAATTCAAACCTTATGGTGTCGGATTGGCATTCACACCCATGGTGCTGTCAGAGGGGCGCATTTCCCTGAAGATCTCGACCGAAATTTCAGAACTGTCCAACCAGGGCGCATTCCAGGGTGTGTCCGGAGTCGCTGTGAATGCAGATGGCCAACTGGTCAGCGTTCCGGGTCTCACCATTCCCGCGCTGGTCGTGCGCCGCGCCGAAAGTGTTGTCGAGCTGCCATCCGGGGGCTCCACCATGCTGGC
>JBCCZH010000470.1:0-2352 GCA_039188075.1 Pseudomonadota bacterium | reverse complement strand
GTCTCGAACTCATCGACGACGAAGATTTCACTGTTTGGTCCGGTCACTGACGTATCGATGACTTCCCCAACATAATTATAGAACAGTCCTGCGCCCCAGGCGCCGTTGCGCCAAACCATGCTGGCATTTCCGCGCCACTCAGGACGACCATTTTGCTGCACCCGATCCTGCGATCCCGGCACGTCAACGGCACTATCGGCGGCGCCCGACTCAACGGCTGCCAGAATGGCATTGGCTTCCGCGGACGGGGCCTGGAAGGCCTCTTTCAGATAAGCGGCGTTCACCTTGAAATCGAAGCTGCCGAATTGGTCAGCATCAAGCCCCCAATTGACACCGAAGTCGATGCCCTCGAACTCGCGCGGATTCAGGTTCACATACTGATCGGCGACTTCGATAATCTCACCCGCTGGCGTGAGACCTGCCGCGGTATAGAGCGCGATCTCGTCAGCGGTCGGCGCGGCCCGAACGACATTCGGGTTCGAGCTGCCATTGAGACGGAGAACATAATCCAGCGAGATCTGGTTCTGATCGCCAAAGATACCAACTACGTCTTCCTGTTCGATACGCCACCAATCTAAAGTGAAGGTCAGGTCATCGACGAAGGATGGCTGATAGACGACGCCAATCGAGAGATTGTCATTCTCCTCCGGCTGCAGATCCGGGCCACCAGAGCGGACGCTCTCGACGGAGACGCCGTCACAGTCTCCGGTGCTGAACGTGGTGGCATTTGCGCGCGCTGTGGCCTCGCAAAGGATCCAGTCTTCGCGCCCGCCATTTACGCGTCGGATACCGGTCGCATTGATTTGCTCAAGGTTTGGTGCACGGAAGCCCTGCGAGTAAGCGGCACGTACCTGGAAATCAGGATGCGGATACCAGGACAGAGCCACCTTCGGTTTCGCGACGCTACCGACATCAGAATAGTCTTCTGCACGAATGGCGAGCTGAGCATCGAGGCTATGGACGAGTGGAATGTTCATGTCCTCGCTGACCAAAGGTACAGCGAGTTCGGCGAACGCTGAAAACACGTCTCTGTCTCCGTTCGTGTCGGGTGTCGGGCTGGACCCCATGACATCACTCGGAATGACATTGCCTGTGACTGCGTCCGTGAACACGATGGTGCCATCAAGCCGCGCATCGCGATCATCCTTGAATTCCTCACGTCGGAACTCGACACCAAGGGCGACGCCAAGATTGCCACCTGGCAATTCATACAGGCTTCCGCTGGACACTTTGAAATCTGCCAGCGTCAGTGACGTCTCGCCGATCCGCGTCACCGGAACAATAAAACTGTCGATCACGGACTGACTGTTAAAGGTACTTGGAGAATTTGTGTCCAACCGGTTGCCGCCATAGAAAATATTGTAAGCACTGGCTGTGGTTCCTGAAATGGCTTGCTGGAACAGCGTATTGCTGACTCGATTGGTTCTGTCAGTGGTTTCTGCTTCGGAGTGAAGGAACGCACTTTCATAATTCCAGTCGCCCCAATCGCCACGCACACCGCCAAGCAATCGGAAACTGTCATTTTCGACTTCCACTCTCCGGGGACCTGCGTCGATCGGGCGGTAGTCGCGGATTTCAAGATCGACCCCAAACGGGTTGTAAAAGGCCTCGCCTGGAATGGCGAGCCGGCCACTTGAGAGGATCTGGGCGGTTTCTCTCTGGCGATTATAATCCGCATGATAATAGGTCGCTTCACCAAAGAATTCGACACCATTATCGAATTCATGGTTCAGGAAGGCCATGAAGTTCTGACGCTCCGTATTGCCAACAAGTTCACGGAATCCTGCCCGGTCCAGACGCAGGGCTGTATCAATCGAGCCACCATTGTCGACACAGGCCCCATTGCCCAAATCCACGAGACATCCCGCAAACGTGCTGGGCTGAATGTGGAAGTCATCATCCCCCAGAACGGCGATCTGTCCCTCTAGCGATCTGAACTCGCCCCACTGGGTTTGGGTTGAGAGATTGCGCAACTGGGTATCGCCTTCAAACGGCGTGCCTTCGAAAAACACGCGCAAGTCTTCTGTGCTTGAGTTTCTCAGCTGCAGCGCGGAGAATCCGTCACGATCAAGGAAGTTCGCGAAGACCGAAACATTGGTGCGGTCATTATTGAAATTCTTGCCCCATTTCAGGGTTCCCGTCAGCTCTCTTAAATCTGTATTCTCGGAGCCACCATAACGCAGGCTGACATCGAAGCCTTCAAAATCGTCTTGTGTGATCGTGTTGATCACGCCCGCAACGGCGTCGGTCCCGTAAATGGCCGCCGCGCCGTCGCGCAAAACCTCCAGCCGTTGAATCCCGGTTATCGGCAGGGACTGAGAGTTGACCGTGTTGACCGGAACAAAATCTTCT
>JBCCZH010000469.1:0-2358 GCA_039188075.1 Pseudomonadota bacterium | reverse complement strand
GTGTTCGTTCATAGGGACGCACGGTCCAGTTCGGATCTGGCAAGCGTACGCCTTTGACTCGCGCTGATAACAGGGAATGCAGCGCCTTTCCAGCCGCCAAGAGGCTTCTTTGTGCAGGTTCGCCGCGATTAAAGACATATGGTTCCCCGAGATGGGTTGTCGCAACGCCACCCGCCTCCTCGATCAGCAGAACACCGGGCGCAAGATCCCAATCTGATTTGCGCCACAAGGTCAGCGCCGCATCGAACTTGCCGGCCGCCACCCAGCACATCCGCAACAGGGTCGCATTTGGCTTGGGACGCGCCAGTTCAACCTCTGGCCAGGGGTCCTGCCAACCCGGATGGGTCAGCATGCCCTCATTGGTAATCAGACGGCAGCCCTCTTCCTGACAGCAATCGGTGACCTGGATCGGATCGCCATTGAGAAATGCACCGCCACCTTTGACTGCCGTGAACCGTTCTTTCAGGACCGGCGCATAGACCGCCGCTGCGCGCGGACGTCCAGCCTCCAGCACGCCGAGGCCAATACACCAATACGGTTCTTGCCGCATGAAGGCGCGGGTGCCGTCAATCGGATCCACGATCCAGACCCGTTTGGCGGTCCGGGTGCCATTGCTGAGAGCGGTTTCTTCCGACAGCCAGCCATAATCGGGCCGCGCGGCCATCAGGCGCTCACGAATGAGATTGTTGACGGCCAGATCGGCTTCCGTCACCGGATGTCCCTTGGATTTATCCCAGAACCGCACGTCCGACCGTTCAAAATAATCCAGCGCCAGTTCGCTGGCTTCGCGCGCGACGGCCTTCAGGGTCTCCAGATCCTGACGGTCAAGATCACTCACCGGCAATCGACATATCCTCGATTAAAATGGAGGGGGCATCCCGGGTGCCGCGGAATTCAAGATCGGAGGCTGGAACGAGACGTTTGAACATGCCTGGCAAATCGCCCGCAATCGTCACCTCAGACACGGGATACTGAATCTCACCCTTGGCAAACCAGAATCCGGCGACACCGACCGAATAGTCTCCGGTATTCGGGTTGATGGACGGACCAAACATGTCGCTGACGAGCAACCCTTCCCCGACTTGCGCCATCAGCTCTGCGGGCGTGTTCTCGCCGGCTTCCAGATACGCGTTGGACACCCCGACGCCAGGGTTCGATCCGAACCCGCCTGTCGCATGCCCATTCGCCGTCATGCCCAATTGCTTGGCGGAGGCCCCATTGAGCAGCCAGCGCGTCAGAACACCATTCTCGATCAGGTGGGTCTTCGCAACGGCGCGCCCCTCGCCATCATGAACGCGGCTACCCATGCCGCGTGCCCGGAACGGATCATCAATCAGATTCACGCCTTCGGCAAAGACCTGTTCGTTCAATTGATCCTTCAGAAAGGAGACACCCCGCGCGACGCTCGGCCCGCTGATTGCGGACAGGAAAGCGCCGATCAGGCTGCCGGCAATCCGGCGGTCATAGATCACGGCGCCGGTCTGAGTCTTGATCTTGCGCGGCGCCAGGCGCGCGACTGCTCGCTCTCCCGCGATCCGGCCGATCTCCTCAGGCGACGGGCGATCTTCCAGCCGTCGCACCGAGCGCGATTCATAATCCCGCTCCATGGCACCATTTCTTTCCGCCACGGCGGCCAGTCCAAGGCCCGTCGAACCGCGCGCCTTGTAGGCTGAAAAGCCATTGCTGGCGGCGACCCAGGTTTCGCTCGTGCTCCAGCCATTGCCGCAGCCAGAGACCTGTTTCACAGCGTCCACGGCGAGTGCAGCCGCTTCCGCATCGAGGGCCTCACGCTCGAGCCTGTCGGCAGCAATCTCACCATCGCCGGTCAGATCGAGCTCAGGCATATCTGTCGCGAGGTCGGCGGCATCCGCCAAACCACAATACGGATCTTCCGGCACCACTTTGGCCATCGCGACACACCGCTCCGCCAGGGTTTTCAACCCATCTGCGGACGTATCCGAACCCGACACAGAGGCATTCTGTTGGCCAAAGAAGCAGCGCAAGGAGACACCTTGCGACTCCGACCGCTCAATCCCTTCCAGTTTGCCATTCAGGACCTCAATGCTGACGCCATCGGCGCGCGAATAAGAGGCGTCGGCATCCGTCGCGCCGGCCTTGCGGCACGTATCAATCAAGGTGGAGAGAATGGATTCAGGGGAAAGCGTGGAATTCGTCATGCGCTCCATGTAGAGAGCGTCCTCGAAAATGCCTAGCCCCTGTCTGCGACATCGCGCTTGACCTGAACCCGCATCAATCGCACATCCGGCAGATGACCCAGATCGATCCCATTCACATCATTGGCGGCGGCATGGCCGGTTCAGAAGCCGCCTGGCAGGCGGCCAATATGGGCGTGCCCGT
>JBCCZH010000468.1:0-2358 GCA_039188075.1 Pseudomonadota bacterium | reverse complement strand
GGGTCAAACGCATGCGGGTCATCTTCAGACCCGCCGCCGCGGCCACTTTTGTACGGGACCTGGAAAGCAATCTTGCAGGCAGTGTTGGCCGGATCGAACGTGTCGATCGGTCCAGCACCGGATTCCCCTGCAATCAATCTTTCCCATGACGCTTCTCTGTTCGCAGCCAGAGGCGAAATGATACCAATTCCGGTAATGACAACGCGGCGCATATGTCAGCCTCTAACCGACGTGAGCGTTGATGTGAGACACCGCATCGCCAACCGTGCGGATGTTTTCCTGCACATCGTCTGGGATTTCGATGTTGAACTCTTCTTCAAACGCCATGACCAGCTCGACCAAGTCGAGTGAGTCAGCGCCCAGATCGTCGATAAAGCTTGCGCTCTCAACAACCTTGTCTCCCTCTACGTCGAGATTCTCGACAACAATTTTTTTAACACGCTCAAGAACGTCAGACATGGATACCTCTCTGATATTGTCTGATGGATAGGCTTCTGTGGGCCATGGTGTTGCCGTTAGCACACACTTTGTGACAACGCCAAGCCCCGCAGACTGTTGAAAGTGCGATGAATTGGGGGTTTTCCCTATATCATCGCCATCCCACCGTTCACATGTAGGGTCTGGCCCGTCACATATGAAGCTTCATCGGAGGCAAGATATACAGCTGCCGCTGCAATATCTGTCCCGACCCCCAATCGACCGGACGGAATTTGCCCTAAAAGCAGCTCTTTTTGAGCGTCTGGAAGCACATCGGTCATCGGTGATTCGATAAATCCGGGAGCGATCGTATTCGCTGTAATGCCCCGGCTCGCGACTTCTTGCGCGAGAGATTTGGTGAAGCCAATCATACCCGCTTTGGAGGCGCAATAATTGGATTGTCCCGGATTTCCAGTGACGCCGACGATCGATGCGATACCGATGATTCGGCCGCCACGCGCCTTCATCATAGGGCGCACAGCCTTGCGACACAGACGGAAATAGCTTTCGAGGTTTACCCGGATAATATCTTGAAAATCCTCATCTTTCATCTGCATGAGGAGTTTGTCACGGGTCACGCCGGCATTCGCGACCAGAATGTCCAGCTTGCCGCCGGCTTCGATCGCCTGGCCAACCAGGGCATCGGCCTGGTCCGGATCCGACAGATCGCATGGCAGGATATGCGTCCGGTCGCCCAGCTCGCTTGCCAGCGCTTCCAGTTTCTCAACCCGGCGACCGGATAGCGCCACATCAGCGCCCGCGGCATGCATGGTCCGCGCGATCGATTCGCCGATGCCACCGGTCGCGCCGGTCACCAATGCGGTTTTTCCTGTTAAATCGAACATTCTGCCCTCTCCTGCCTCTTATCCGTTGAGCCGTTCTGCAATGGCGGCAATTTCTTCTGGCGTGCCCATCGTCATGCCCTCCAGCGCGCGCACCGTTCGGCGATTCATCACGCTCAAAACTTTTCCGGCACCAGCTTCGATGGTCGCTTCCACTCCTTGCTCGGCCATGAATTGAACCGATTCGGTCCAGCGGACCTGGCCTGTGACCTGTTCGACCAGCTGATTCCGGATGGCTTCGGGATCACAGCCGGCGGTCGCTGTGACGTTCGCGACCAATGGCGCGCTTGGGGCCTGAATGGAAATATTGGCCAGGGCTTCGGCCATCGCATCAGCTGCTGGCTGCATTAGAGAACAATGGAACGGCGCAGAAACCGGCAACAATACCGCTTTTTTCACGCCCGCATCTTTCGCGCCCGAGATGGCCAGCTCAACGGCAGGCTTGGCGCCGGAAATGACGATTTGGCCGGGCGCATTATCATTGGCGATTTCGCACGGACCTTCGGACGCCCCATTGGCACACAGGGCCGCGGCCTGTTCCGGGCTTGCGCCCAGAAGCGCGGCCATCGCGCCCTGACCGGCCGGAACCGCGTCCTGCATGGCATTGCCGCGAATACGCAACACCTTGGCGCAATCACCGACAGAGATCGCGCCCGCTGAAGCAAGGGCGGAATACTCGCCCAGAGAATGTCCGGCAATGAAAGCCGCCTTGTCCGCCCCAATGCCTTGCGCACTTTCAAGCGCCCGCATCGCCGCAACGCTGACCGCCATCAAAGCCGGTTGGGTGTTGGCGGTGAGCTTGAGCTCTTCCTCTGACCCCGTCCAGATCAGACCGGACAAATCCTGTCCCAGGGCGTCATCGACTTCTTCGAAAACAGCTTTCGCGGCCGGGAAGGCGTCGGCGAGGTCTTTGCCCATGCCGATAAACTGGCTGCCCTGTCCCGGGAAAATAAACGCAAACTTGGTCATATGCGCTCCTCAACTCTATTTGGCGCCCGCTTAAGACGCTGCGCCAAAGTGCGCAAGTATCGGGTGGTAG
>JBCCZH010000467.1:0-2361 GCA_039188075.1 Pseudomonadota bacterium | reverse complement strand
TGACGCGGGCCATGGCGGGGCCGACATAAGAAACCAGCGGCAGAATGGCGGAGGGCAGGGCGTGCTTCATCACCACATCGCGCTCGCTCAACCCTTTGGCGCGGGCGGTACGAATATGGCCGGAGCGCATGGTCTCGATCACGCTGGCGCGCATCAGGCGTGAGATGATGGCGATTTGCGGCAGTGCGAGCGTGATCACCGGCAAGGTCATATTGTGCAGGTTCATGCCGATATTGGGATAAGTGCCGAGCCCGCCAACCGCGAAAATCCCGAAGGTCAGCGCAAAGATCAGGATCAGGATCGGGCCGGTCACAAAGGTCGGGATGGAAATCCCGGCCATCGCAAATCCCATCACTGAATAGTCGCCCGCCGTATTCTGGCGCAAACCGGCGAAAATACCCATCGCGGTGCCGACAATGATGGCGAGCGTGATGGACAGGAATCCGACGGCCAGACTGATCGGCAAGCCATCGGCGATCAGATCATTCACGCTTTTTCCAAGCGTCTTCATGCTGGGTCCGAAATCGAGCTGCATCACGCCCCAGAGATAGTCCGTGTATTGCTGCCAGAGCGGCTTATCGAGCCCGAATTTGGCATTCAGCGCGGCCTCCGTGGCGGCGTTCAATTTGCGCTCGCCATCAAACGGACCGCCCGGCGCCATGCGCATCATGAAGAAGGCGACGGTTATAATGACGAGCAAAGTCGGAATTGCGATCAGAAGTCGCCGCCCCGTATATGCCCAAGGAATACGCGAGACGATACGCTGCAGGCCTGACACCGGTCGGAGTCTCCTAAAATCGTGTGCACTAGAATCAACACAGAGGGCTTGGCAGCCCTCTCAACACTTCTTACGTTCACGCCGAACGGGCGAAAGTCAACGCCCAGATACACCGGAGTTGGTTCATGCTCGATCTTCGCAAAGTCACGGATGGTTTTGCAGTCGCCCCCCAAATCGATGAAACAGATGTCCAGGCAATTGCAGATGCAGGGTATAAAACCCTCATCGCCAATCGCCCGGATGGTGAAGGCGGCATTGAGCAGCCTCGCATGGGCGCCATTCGCACCCAGGCTGAAGCCCTGGGACTGATATTTGTGGCGATCCCGTTTTCAGGTGCGCCGACGCCTGACATTCTCGAACGCTTCAGCGCCGCTTTAGCCGAAGCGCCTGCGCCGGTCCTGGCTTATTGTCGCACAGGGACACGTTCAATAACCGCGTGGGCATTGACCCATGGCGGTCAAGGCATGGGCGATGAAGTTGTCGATGCTGCGGCGGGCGCGGGCTATGATCTTTCAACTTTGCGGCCGCTTCTCTAGGCGTCCTGCAACGCCTTTGTGAGCATTTATTCACTTCCGGAAGCGGAAAGAGGTTGCTAGCCTTTACGAGGCGTGCGAACAGCAGAAAAAGCCGCTGCGAAGGCTGAGGAGTAAAGTATGTCACGAAACTGGTTGGCAGACTTTAAGTATGAAGACGGCGAATGGCTCGTTAAAAAAACGGGGCATCGCATCCCGGCCACGCGGGAATTGGTGAATGATATTTTCACCTGGCTGACCTTCTACACCCTGGCGCAATCCTGGCGCTCCTGGCGCCGGATCAGCGGACACAAGCGGCCCACGATTGCATTCCACCCTGAAAAGCCGCGACCCTGGTACTTTATCTGGCCGGTCATGCATGCCTCAGGCGCGAAACTGATTTCAGATACCAGCGTCGCGGATATCGTCTTCCAGTTCGATGATTCGACGGAAACCGATCATCAGCCCCCCGTCACTAAACCCGGGGCCAAACTGGTCAATTTCGGCTGCAAGGACATTTCCAAGTCAAATGTCGCAGCCGCCTTTGAACGCGCTGCAGGCTATGGTCTTTCCGTTGATCCGCGGACCTATACCGGAACCATGGTCGAAAAATCAGAGAAGAATGCCTGTCATGATGGCCGCGTCCTGGAAGGGCCGATGGAGCCGCTGGCGGACAAGACTTATCAGGTCCTTGTCGATAATGAGATTCCTGGCGGATTGATTGAAGATTTGCGATGCAGTATCTGTGGCGGCAAGCCGGCCATCGTGTTTCGCAAACGCCGGCCCATCGGACGCCGTTTCCTGAACGAGAATGCCGAAGTTCTGCTGGATACGCCGGAAAACTGCTACACGGACGATGAAATTCGCGTGATCTCACGATTTGCTGAACAGATCGGTCTGGAATGGGGCGGCGTTGACGTGCTACGCGACAATGCATCCGGCAAGATTTACATTGTCGACGCGAACAAAACCGATATGGGACCACCGGTTGCCTTGAAGCTTGGAGACAAGCTGAAATCGACCCGTCGCATGGCCAAGGCCTTCGTCGCCGCGTTCGCGCCGAAACGTAAG
>JBCCZH010000466.1:0-2363 GCA_039188075.1 Pseudomonadota bacterium | reverse complement strand
GGTATCCCGGTCGGCGAGCATCCGAAATATCCGGGTAAATCAGCCCTGGAAGTGATCATGACGACGCTCCATGCGGGCGGCAAATTCTCGAACAAGGCGTATGAGACCGCTGGCGGCCTGCACGGCGTCGGATCTTCCGTCGTGAATGCCCTGTCAGAGCGAATGGAAGTCGAGGTCGCGCGCGACAAGAAGCTGTATTTCCAGGCCTTTGAGCGCGGCGTGGTGACCGGACCGCTGGAATTATTGGGCGCGGCCCCGAACCGCCGCGGCACAACGGTTCGATTCAAGCCGGATATCGAGATTTTCGGCGAGAAACTGCGCTTCAAGCCGCAGCGTCTGTTCCAGAGGACGCGCTCGAAAGCCTATCTCTATCGCGGCGTCGAAGTGCGCTGGAAGTGCGACCCGGAATTGCTGCCTGAGGACTCGAAAGTCCCGGCTGAAAAGACCCTGTCCTATCCAAACGGCCTGGCCGATCAGCTGGACGAAGTCTTCAAGGGCAAGGCGACGATCACCGAGCAGCATTTTGCCGGCCTGGTCGAAAGCGATGATGGAAAAGTCGAATGGGCGATCGCCTGGACCGCTGCCGGATTTGGCGAAACAGACGGTTTTTCAAGGTCTTACTGCAACACGATCCCGACCCCTGATGGCGGGACGCATGAAGCAGGCTTCCGCTCTGCGATCACCAAGGGCTTGCGCAATTATGCCGAACTGACCGGACAGAAAAAGGGCACGTCGATCACCGCGGACGACATTATGGGGCATTCCGGCCTGCTTCTGTCTGTCTTCATCCGCAACCCGGAATTTGTCGGACAGACCAAGGATAAACTCTCGACGACCGCGGCCTTCCGTCTGGTCGAGAATTGTGTCCGCGACCGGTTCGATCACTGGCTCGCCGCCAGCCCGAAAGAAGCCGACAAACTGCTGACCTGGGCGGTAGAACGCGCCGATGAACGCGCCCGCCGCCGCAAAGCCAAGGAAGTGGCCCGCAAGTCGGCGACCAAACGACTGCGCCTGCCCGGAAAGCTGGCCGATTGTGCAGACAGCAAAGGCGACACCGAACTCTTCCTCGTGGAGGGGGATTCTGCGGGCGGCTCGGCCAAACAAGCCCGCGATCGCAAGACCCAGGCAATCCTGCCTTTGCGCGGCAAGATCCTCAATGTTGCGTCAGCGACGGCCGAGAAAATGGATAAAAATCAGGAGCTTCAGGACCTACTCCTGGCGCTTGGTACCGGCACGGGCTCGCGCTTCAACATTGATGATCTGCGCTATGAGAAAATCATCATCATGACCGATGCGGACGTGGACGGGGCACACATTGCGGCGCTGTTGATCACATTCTTCTACAAGATGACGCCGGGCCTGATCGAAAGCGGGCGACTTTATATGGCGATGCCGCCACTCTACAAGCTCTCTTATAAGGGCAAGTCCGTCTATGCGATGGATGATGAAGACAAAGAGCTGCTGATGGAGCTCGAATTCAAGCCTAATCAGAAAGTTGAGCTCAGCCGATTCAAGGGTCTGGGGGAAATGAACCCGGGACAGCTGAAAGAGACCACCATGAACCCGGAAACGCGCACCCTCGCGCGGATTACGCTGCCAGACAGCATTGATGAGCTGACAGAGGCCAAACCGGCTGAACTGATCGACACATTGATGGGGAAAAAGGCGGAACACCGCTACCGCTTCATCCAGGAAAACGCCCATTTCGCGGAAGAATTGGATATCTAGCGTCGGTTTCCCACTCACCTGACAGGCGAATCTGGACCCAATCTTGCATCTCACTCGAGAATTGACACTCGAATGCGTGGGGATGCTTTATGTTTGTGGATTGGCCAGACCATTCAGAATGGGGCTTTGGACAGGAAACCCTGTCCGCCGAACACAATATCTCGCAATCAAATCTGTTCACAGATGATGGGTTGGCCCATCTGATTGATGAGTATCCACGGGAGAATCTCGACATTTGGGCCTTCTCTGATCAACGCGAAGGCGAAGGGCCGTCCATGCGGGGTCGTGCGCCACATATGAGCGGCCAGGACATTGTCGAAGCCGTGAAGAACGGAAAAATCTGGCTCAATTTAAGACGTGCCGGCGACGAATTGTTCGATCTGGAACACATTTCCGCGGCGATTTTCGACAGTCTCGAAGCCGCGACAGGTCGAAAAACCATGAAACGGGATATGGGATTGCTGATTTCGTCTCCCCACGTGGAAGTCAATTATCACCTTGATATTCCCATGGTCTCGCTGTTCCAGTTGCGCGGCGAAAAGCGCTTGTGGATCTACTCCCGGAGCGAAGACCTGGCCCCCTCATCCTATATTGAGGACATCGTCCACATGACGCGGGACGAAGAGTTGCCCTAT
>JBCCZH010000465.1:0-2366 GCA_039188075.1 Pseudomonadota bacterium | reverse complement strand
TTTCATCAGACGGCCAAGTCCGGCAAAACTCAGCATCAGACCGACCACGCCGGCCAGGGCTGGCAATACCCACCAGATCAAACCCATACGTCACCTCCTTTGCGCCGCCCCTTATGGCGCTGTGACCGGAACTATATCAGTGGATAAAGAATTCGCGAGGGTTGAGTTACAGGGCTCCCCTTTTGCCGCCAAATTCGTTAGCACCGGGACATGACAGATTTGAACGCCCTAATCGCCGCTTTGCCGAAAGCCGAACTCCACCTTCACTTGGAAGGGAGCCTGGAACCGGAACAGCTGATGCAATTCGCTGCCCGCAACCAGGTCGACATCCCGTTCAAGACCCTGGACGAGGTCAAGGCGGCCTATAATTTCTCTAACCTGCAGGATTTCCTCGACATTTATTATCAGGGCATGTCGGTCTTGCAGACCGAAGCCGATTTTCACGATCTGACCGATGCCTATCTGCAGCGCTGCCAGGCGGACAATGTGCGCCATGTCGAAGTGTTTTTCGATCCTCAAGGGCATACGGAACGCGGCCTACCCTTTAGCACACCAATAGAAGGCATTCTGTCCGCCCTCGACGCGGCGAAGGACAAATATGGCATCACTTACAAAGTGATCATGTGCTTCCTGCGCCACCTGCCCGAGGCGGATGCATTCGATACATTGGAACAGGCTGAACCCTATCTCGACCGTATTCACGGGGTCGGCCTGGACAGTTCCGAACTCGGCCACCCCCCGTCAAAATTCGCCCGGGTTTTTACCGCGGCGCGCGAAAAGGGGCTGAAACTGGTCGCGCATGCAGGCGAAGAAGGCCCGCCGGAATATGTCGTGGAAGCGCTGGATCTGCTCGAGATTGACCGCATCGATCATGGCAACCGCCTGCTCGAAGACGAGGCGCTCATCAACCGTGTGAAAGAAGCCGGCCTAACGCTGACTGTGTGCCCGCTCTCCAACCTGTCGCTTTGCGTCGTCGATGATCTGAAGGATCATCCAATGAAACGCATGCTCGACCTCGGTCTGAAGGCGACCATCAATAGCGATGATCCGGCCTATTTTGGCGGCTATGTGAACCAGAATTATCGCGAGACAGCCGCGGCAGTGGGTTTGGATGCAGAGGACATCATCACCCTCGCCCGCAACAGTTTCAAGGGTTCGTTCCTCAGTTCGGAACAACAAGCCAAACACTTGAAAGAGATCGATAAAACGGTCGCAGACCTCGCTTAAGGCCCAATCAGGCGAACCTGTTCTTGGCGGCCGCGACCAACCTTTGCCTGTTCCCGCCAGCCAAGCGCCGTATAGGCTTCGATAGCGGATTCATTCTGGATATCGACATCCAGGCGCAAGGGTTGTCCGACAAAGCCACGGGCGACTTGTAACAGGCCACTGCCAACCCCGCACAGGCGCCAGTCGCGGTCGACGAAGACATGCGGGACATAGGCCTTGCCCTGCTCCAGGGTCAGGAATCCGACCACGCCGGCCCGCTTTTCCACGGACACAAAGGCAACATTCGCTGACAGAGTTTGACGCAGCCGCAAGATCTCATTGCGTTCCGGCCCCCGCCAAGGGAACACTTTCAGGCAATCCTTGAAGATGACCTCTATGCGCGGATAATCTTCCCGCCGCCAATGACGGACCGACCATCCCGCACCCGGATGCGATAACAGGCTCATGGGACAATTGTAATAAAAACTTGTGGCAAGGAAAAGACATACCTTGGGCAGGGTCGAAAAACCGTGTTAGTTGACGTCAATTCAGACATAGGGAGATGATGGCATGCGTGCATTTACGATCGCCGGATGGATGCTGGCGAGCGGGACACTTGCTCTACCTGCGTTGGCGGATGGCCATGGCGAAACAGACACCCATCGATTCACCGCAGAGCGGGTTTTCGACATAGAATATGCGGCCGATCCGCAAATCTCGCCGGATGGTCGGACCATAGTCTATGTCCGCCGATCCATGGATAAACAGACCGATCGCGATCGCGGCGATATCTGGACGCTGGACATTGATTCCGGGGCCCATCGCCCGCTGATCACCGGTGGCGCCTCGGCCGGCGCACCGCGCTGGTCGCCAGAGGGAACGCGCCTGCTCTATTCGACAGCGACCGATGGCAAGCCGGATTTGCGGGTCTATTATTTTGATGCAGATCGCTCCGTCTCGCTGGCCCAATTCGAATATGGCGCCGGCAATGCCAGCTGGTCCCCAGATGGCAGCACCATCGCCTTCACCATGTTCACCCCTGGCGAAACGCCGAGCTTTGCGACGCCGATCCAGCCTCCGGAAGGCGCCGAATGGTCAGCGCCGGTGCGCGTGTTTGACGATTTGCAGTTTCGCTTTGACGGCCAGGGTTATCTGAAAGA
>JBCCZH010000464.1:0-2376 GCA_039188075.1 Pseudomonadota bacterium | reverse complement strand
TGTGTGCCGGGCAAGCCCATTGGCAATCGACCACTTTGTGAAAATAGTCCGGATTCCCGGTGTCAGTGGGTTTCATTCTCTCTGGCGTCTCCTTTGGATCTCCCGTTTCGGGCCGCTTAAGCCGCCTCTTTTGGGGAACCAAATTGGAATGAAGCGCCGAATTCGATCCCTGTCGAGATCAAAAGCGATAAAAACTTTAGTGAACCGCTATTGGTTCGGCTGCCTCAACAGACCGCGCGGCGCGCTAGAGCAAGCGGGCATAATAGGTGACAGATTTCTCACCCGGAACAAAGACTTGCGTGCCCACTTCTCGAAAACCGAGGCGTTGATGGAAACGGTGTGAGCCCGGGTTTGGCGGCTGTATATTGACCTCGCAGCCGATCTCATCGGTCTCGGAAAAATGGTCAAAAGCTGCTCGATAGAGCTGTTCGCCGAGCCGCACCCCTCGCGCTTCCGGAAGCAAAGCGATTCGGTCGACATAGACGACTGATTTGCCGGTCGCTTCCGAATAGGACTCAAACCAGCGCATGTTCGGACTGGGATAGGCGTCGAGACCAAGCGCCATCACGGTGATGAATCCGAGGGCCCGGTCCGCCGAATCCGTCGCCACCAGGCAAGTTGCCATATCGATCCAGGCCGTCAGGTCCTCCAGCGTTTCCGTGCTGACGCCGGGCACAGAGGCCTGATTGGCGGTGTATAGCGTTTCGAGGTCGGCCGCTTGATAAGGTCGAATGGTCATCTCAGGCCTTATGCTTGTCGCCGACCCAGCCTTTCGGCGCGAGATGCGCTTCGGCAAAGGCAAGCGGACTGTCTTCGAGACTGGTCGCAAGCGTGTCATTCCAGCGATTGAGAAAGCCGAAGAGGGCGATCACGGCGACGATTTCGACAATCTCATCTTCGCTATAATATTCGCGCAAGGCCTCAAACTGCTCATCCGTAGACTGATTGGGCACGCTGCCGGCGGCGAGGGCGAGATCAAGGGCGGCTTTCTCGGCCGGGCTGAACAAGTCGCTGGTCTCATATTCCCACAGGGCGTCGAGCTTGGCGCTGTCCGCACCGCGATGCTCAGCGCCATGGGCCGTATGAGCCTGGCAATAGGCGCAGCCCGCTGCGGCGCTGGAAATATGCGCAATCATCTGGCGTAAGACCGGGTCGAGGCTGGCACCCGGTCCGAGGATCGCGGCCGAGAGTCCCATAAAGCCTTGCAGGATCGCGGGCTGGCGGGCCATGACTTTCAGGGAATTGGCTTCAAACCCCATCGCCGCCGCCGCGAGTGCGAGCAGGTCCTGGCTGGCCTCCAGCTGTGCCTGCGGCGCTGAGCTGATACGCGTCATGGTGGTGACTCCCGTGCTTTTGCTCAAGCCAAGCGCGGATGCGAAAGAAGGGCAAGTCGAAATCCACGGACCGGAGCGCAATTTCGCGCTTGCATCCGGGCGCGTCTGTCGGCATCGTAAATGATAACATACGCTTATGGGGAGAGAACCGTAATGGAAGTCCAAGATCAGCAATCGCTGCGTATCAATTTCGAGCTTGGTCCGAAAGATATCGAGTATTTTCGCAATCGTCTGTCCAAGGCGCGCAAGAACCGGGCCTTGCGGGATGATGACCGGGTGATCCTGGCGGCCGAAGCGCTGGCCGTGAAAGCGATGGAAAGCGACCCGCCAACTTTTGTCGTGTCGCGCATGCTGACCCTGCAAAACATGGTCGATATGCTCAAAGACCGCGATTGGAACCTCGAAAATGACGATCGTGACCGGGTTCTGGAAGTGCTCGCCTATTTCGCTGATCCGAATGATATCATCCCGGATGATTTGCCAGGAATTGGATTCCTGGATGACACAATCATGGTCGATCTGGCCGCGATGGACCTGGCGCCTGAACTGGAAGCCTATGCCGAATTCTGCGCCAATCGCGACGAGCTGGCCAGGCAGGAAGCTGATGCCCAGCCGCTGAAAGTGGCCCGGGATGAGCTGCAATCGCGGATGCGTCGGCGCCGTCGTCGCCGCTCTGGTGGTGCGCCTGGGACGGACATGATTACATCCCTGTTCCACGCTGGCTGAGCGACCGACGCTAGGTCTCAAAGCGCACGAATGTGTCGGCCATGATCCGCGGCCGCTCTTCGTGCGTGACCGGGTCCCATTCCCGCTTCGGCGTGGTCAGGAAGTCGCCTTCATAGATGTGAATGGCGCCGGTCAGGCTCTGGCTGGGATTGAAGGCGGTGTGTATATCATCGCGGCGCATCGCATGCGTGTCGCCGGCCGACAGGCTCAGCGCACCGACCGGCTTGATCCCGTCGCCATCCCGGGCCCAGAGCAGATTGTCTTCGCGGCCCTGATAGATGCCGATCACCGCCCAGCTATTGTGATTGTGCGGCTC
>JBCCZH010000463.1:0-2380 GCA_039188075.1 Pseudomonadota bacterium | reverse complement strand
TGAGAATCTCGCCCGACGGACCGGCCATGAAGGTGTGAAGGCTGTCACCATGGCCCTGGTACAGGCCGAGCGCTACGGTACACCTCTCGGCGATGCCCTGCGGGTCATGGCGAAGGAAAACCGCGACATGCGGATGTCCGCAGCCGAGAAGAAAGCGGCCGCTCTGCCAGCTCAGCTGACTGTGCCAATGATCCTGTTCTTCCTGCCGGTTCTGTTCCTGGTGGTTCTGGGGCCAGCGGTGATCAAGGTGATGCGGATGCAGGCCGAAAACGGCTAGAGCGATCCGTCAGATCGACGCATTAATCCATCAAAGAGACGAGACTGAGCGGCGTTTAGCGCCCTTGTGAGCCGCGCAATGTGGGGCGCAGCTTACGGGTGACCGGTTGCGGCCCTTCACCAGCCAGGTCCGGCTCGGATGCGGGCACATTCGCTGCCGATATTGGATCCTGCATACTCTCGGCATCGACTTGTGCCTCTGGCAGCTCCGGCATGGCCTGCGCCGCCGCAGGGGTACGTTCCAGCGTGTCGATGACATCATCCAGATTTTGCAGATCATCATAGTTACGCCGCGGCGTGATCATGTCGCGCAACGCGCGTTGATTGGCTTCGATCGAACGCGGCGGCGCATTTGGATCAACTGCGATCATTTCATCAAACCGGCCCTGCAGGCCAAGCACCAGAGCCAGGTTCTGGCGGACACGGACATCCGAGCCTGACGCTGTCACCGCTTTTCGCAAGGTGGTCTCAGCCGCTTCCAATTGTCCCGTCAGGGCCAGCGACATGCCATAATTGGACAGGGTTGTGGCGCGGTCCGGATCGCGATCTAGGGCGTATTGATAGGCTTGTTGTGCCTTTTCATGCTCCTCCAACCGGTCAAAGGCGAGGCCAAGCGCTGCCAGAGGTGTGGCTTCCGTTTCAGGCGCCAGATCGGCACTGCGAACAAAGGCCTGGGCGGCTTGCTCATACTTGGCCTGGGTCATGAAGGACCGACCCACTTCGAGGAAGATTTCATAGCCATCCGGGTGGAGCGGCGCTGCGGCTGTGGCGATTTCGAGCAGGCGTTCATGACTGCCAATACCGCGCAGCGCGCGCATGAACTGGATCGTCGTGTCGAGATTGGTCCCGTCTTTCTGGTACTCGCCCGACCAGAAATTCGCCCGCGTGATCGGGTCCGATCGATTCGCCTGCGCAATCTCGGCCTCGGATGCCGGTTGCAGCGCGGCCTCGATCGCTTCTTGCATCGCCTTGTCTTCTGCGGACATCGCATCTGGCGCTGTGGCGCAGGCCGCGCTCGCGGCAAGTGCCAGCAGGGGCAAGGCAAATTTGGCAGTTCTGGCTCTGGACATTTCTCAGGCTCCGAGGCTGTTAGAGCGCTGATCATGCCAGCAACCTAGTCAAGACGAGGTTAACAGAACTGGCAACCGAATTAACTTGTATGGAGCGCTTTATGCCCACTCATTCCGCTTTGATCGCTCAGGCTGATACAGCCGCCCCGGTCTACCTGTACTCCAAGGCAGATTGGAGCAATTCAGCGGGTATACCGGCCGATCTGATGGCCATGGCGACCGCGCAGGACTTTAAGGGCGGCGCCGGGCAGATGGTCCTGACCGCCAATGCTGACGGGGCTGTGGCAGGTGTGTTGTTCGGCCTTGGTGACGAAACGGATTCCCTGGCGGTTGCGGCATTGAGCGCAAAATTGCCGCGCGGAGCCTATGAAATCGCCCGTTCCGGCGGGTTCAGCGCCGCGCAGATTGCCAATGCCTGGGCGGATGGCGCGTATCGTTTCGACCGCTATTTGAGCGAAAAAGCGGACCCGCCCAAACTGGTTGTTGGTCAGGATGCGGATGGCGAAGCGCAGATTCGCGTCGCCGTCGCGGTCGATCGGCTTCGGGATCTGGTCAACACACCTGCCGAAGACATGGGACCGCCCGAGATTCAGGGCGCGATCGGCGATCTGGCGGAGCGTTATGGCGCCAGCCTGGAGACGGTCATCGGGGATGCCCTTCTGGAGCAGAATTATCCCATGGTGCATGCCGTCGGGCGCGCAGGCCCGGAAGCGCCTCGAATCATCGAGCTCAGCTGGGGCAATGCCGACCATCCCGAACTCGCCATTGTCGGCAAGGGCGTCGCTTTTGATACAGGCGGGCTCAACCTCAAGACCGGCAATTATATGCGCCTGATGAAAAAGGATATGGGCGGCGCAGCGCATGCGATTGCGCTTGCAGAGCTGGTCATGGGGCATGATCTGCCCGTCTATTTGAAACTCTATGTCCCGGCGGTCGAGAATGCGATTGCCGGCGATGCGTTTCGCCCAGGCGATGTCTTGTCGAGCCGCAAGGGTTTGAGCGTCGAGATTGACAATACAGATGCCGAGGGGCGG
>JBCCZH010000462.1:0-2383 GCA_039188075.1 Pseudomonadota bacterium | reverse complement strand
TCGACCATTTTGTTGAGCTTTACCACCATCGCCGCGCGGGCCGCCTTGCCGCAGGCAGCGAGATCATAGGCAAAAATGCGATGCTCCTGCTCGAAACTGACAAAAGCGAGCCCGTCGCGCACCGTCAGATCTTCGGCATCAGCGGCCCGTTTGGACGGGAAAATCCTGCCATCGCGATCACGCATATAGGCGATCGACCCGGAGCCATCGGGGGCGCCCGTTTCCGGGTCAATTCCGATCCAGACAAATTTGCCATCATCCGTAACGGCGAGCAGCTTGTCCGGCGCCAATTGATCCAGCCCGGAGAGACCGCCAAATTCGGAATTTGTTGATTCCAGCGCCCAGGCGCCGGCCAGGACGAGGCCGTCCAACTGGGCGTTGCGGTCTTCCTCGTTTCCGCGCTCGGCTTCCACGGCCCTGATGTCCAAGGGGTCGGGCGTGGTGAAAGATGTGCCATCCGGACAGGACTCAGTCCGCAACTCTGCGTGCCAGGTCGCGTAGCTCCAGACCGGCGCTTCGGTGGATTGTGACGTTGATTGATCCGCCACGCCGGTGCAGGCCGTCACGAATACAGTTGAAGCCAGAATGGCTAAACGCAGTGAACATGTCATGGGCGCTGTTGAGACCCTATCTTTACGGCTTTTTTGCGAACGCCATCACATCCGTGTGCGGCGCACATCGCGGCCTGAACCAACTTTGGGTCCGCCATAGCGCGGGGCGCCTGATCCAGCGCCGCTGGTTGCGCCGCCGGGGCGGACGGTTTCGCGGGTCAGGGGCGGCACGGCCATGGCTTCCGGCTTTGGCGCTTCGCCATTCTCGTCAAACAGGCTGGCCAATTGTTCGGTCATCGCGCCGCCCAGCTGTTCGGCATCCACGATGGTGACGGCGCGCTTGTAATAGCGGGTGACATCGTGACCGATACCGATCGCGATCAGTTCGACCGGGCTGCGCGTTTCAATCTCGCCGATGACCTGTCGCAAGTGGCGTTCGAGATAATTGCCAACATTGACCGACAGGGTCGAGTCATCGACCGGCGCCCCATCCGAGATCACCATCATGATCTTGCGCTGTTCGGCCCGGCCAAGCAGTCGGTCATGGGCCCAGAGCAGGGCCTCGCCATCAATGTTTTCCTTGAGCAAGCCTTCCCGCATCATCAGGCCAAGATTGCGGCGCGCCCGGCGCCAGGGCGCGTCGGCGGACTTGTAAATGATGTGCCGAAGGTCATTCAAGCGCCCAGGTCCGGCCGGTTTGCCCGCCTTGACCCAGTCTTCACGGCTGATGCCGCCTTTCCAGGCTTTGGTGGTAAAGCCGAGAATCTCGACTTTCACGCCGCAGCGTTCCAGCGTCCGTGCGAGAATATCGGCGCACAAGGCCGCGACCATGATCGGACGCCCGCGCATCGAGCCGGAATTGTCGAGCAGCAGCGTCACCACGGTGTCGCGGAAATTGCTATCATCTTCCTGCTTGAAGCTGAGCGGTGCGGTTGGGTCTGTGATGACGCGGGTCAATCGGGCGGTATCCAGCACACCTTCTTCCAGGTCGAAGGACCAGGACCGGTTCTGCTGCGCCATCAAGCGGCGCTGTAGCTTGTTGGCCAGTTTGGAGACGGCGCCCTGCAGGCTTTCAAGCTGGTGATCGAGATAGGCCCGCAGACGCACCAGTTCTTCCGGATCACACAGATCTATGGCTTGCGCGACTTCGTCATTCTGGGTCGTGAAGGCCTTGTACTGGAACCGATCGGCATCATCGCCATCGCGATAATTGGGCCGTAGCGGCTTGGTGCCGTCATCCGCGTCGTCCGGATTATCTTCGGCATCCATGTCGACATCAGCATCGACGGAGACATTGGTCTCTTCACCGTCCATGTCCTCTGTGTCGCCGGCCTCGATCTCTTCCATCGTGGCGCCTTCGGTCTCTTCACCCGACTCGCCGTCATCGGAAGAATTTTCCTGATTGTTCTGATCCGTGTCTTCCTCGGATTCCTCATCCTGCTCGCCCTGATCGTCGGCCACCTCGTCACCTTTGGTGAGATGACGGATCAGGTCCTGGATCGACTTGGCGAAGGCTTCCTGGTCGTGCAGCTGGTCGATCAGCGTGTCGAGCGTATCCGAGCCGCGCGCATTGACTTCCTCACGCCAGAGCGACGCGATACCTTCAGCGGCGTCCGGCAAGGGGCGGCCGGTCAGTCGCTCGCGCAGCAGAAACTCGACCGCGGGGGCCAGCGGCGCTTCCTGGCGGTCTTCCATGCGCGAATAGCCGGCGCGTTCGCAGCGGAGCGCCAGCGCAGCGTCGAGATTGTCGGCGGTGCCCTGCATGGCGCGGGCGCCAATGCTCTCGATCCGGGCCCGTTCAGCGGCCTCATAAACCTGGCGGCCGACTTCGC
>JBCCZH010000461.1:0-2399 GCA_039188075.1 Pseudomonadota bacterium | reverse complement strand
CGGCCGCTCGTGCCGGAGCGGTTTGATGAATTGTACAGCGCCACGGCCAGTTATGGTCACGGCATTGCGGTGTCGCCGATTGCCTTTGCCAGCGCCTATGCCTCGCTCGCCAATGCCGGTGAGACGATCGCGCCCACCTTGTTGCTGGCGCCTGAACGCAAGCGCAATCCGAAGCGTGTCATGGCGGCGCCGACCGCCAATCTGGTGACACGTATGTTGCGCGACGCTGTGGTCGATGGCACCGGCGAACAGGCCGAAGTTGGCGGCTATCGGGTCGCTGGCAAGACCGGGACGGCGGAGAAGCCAATCCCTGGCGGCTATTCGGAAACCGAGAATATTTGCAGCTTCGCCGCCATATTCCCCGCAGATAGCCCAGAATATGTCGTATTGATCGTGCTGGACTCTCCAAAGGCTGGAGCGGATCGCGGTCGGACCGCTGCCTGGAACGCAGCGCCAACAGCCGGACGGGTGATTGAACGGATCGCGCCCATTCTGGGTGTCGAACCGCGCTTCGATGATCCGGTCCCGTCCTCCCCGCGTGTCCGCTCCGTCGCAGACAGGAGAGGCACGACATTATGATTTTGAAAGATCTGTTTCCGGGATATTCAGGCCAGGGGGCTGATGACGCTGTAACCGGGATTACCGCGGACAGCCGCAAGGTGCAGCCCGGCTTCGTCTTTGCCGCGATGCAAGGCGTCGTCACCGACGGTCGAAAGTTTATCAGCCAGGCGGTTGAGGCGGGCGCCCTTGCCGTCCTGGGCGAGGATTTGCCGGACATCGCAGGCGCCGCGCGGATCAATGTCGACAATGCCCGCCTCGCCCTGGCCGAGGCTTCTGCGAAATTTTATCCCAAACAGCCTGACACGATTGTCGCCATAACAGGCACCAATGGCAAAAGCTCCACCGTCGATTTCCTGCGCCAGATCTGGTCCAGCGCCGGCTTGAGCGCGGCGAGCATGGGGACGCTCGGGGCCATCGGTCCGAAAGGTAGTATCGATCTTGGCCATACGACGCCGGACCCGGTTGCCATTCATGCGACGCTGCAAACCCTGGCCGAGGATGGCGTCACCCATGCGGCCATGGAAGCCTCTTCACATGGCCTGGCACAGTATCGGCTGGATGCTGTCCGGCTGTCTGCGGTGGCCTTCACCAATCTGACGCAGGACCATCTGGATTATCACAATACGATGGACGAATATCGCGCGGCCAAACTGCGTCTGTTTAGCGATCTGGCATCGCGAGGTGGCCCGGCGGTTGTCAACGCGGATAGCGACCAGCGTCTGTTCTTTGAAGCCGCAGCGCAGGATGCCGGACTGGAGACCGTCTCGGTCGGTTGGCGCGGCGCCGATCTCAAGATTGAAGAATTGATGCCGAAGGCGACCGGGCAACGTCTCTTCCTGAACTGGCGCGGCGAGAAGGCGGCCATCGACTTGCCGCTGATTGGCGAGTTTCAGGCGCTGAATGCGTTGACTGCGGCAGGGTTGGCCCTGGCTGGCGGGCTTGAGCTGCAGGATGTCGCCACCGGCATGTCACAATTGAAGCCGGTCAAGGGGCGGCTGGAATATGTCGGCGAGACCGGCGACGGCGCGGGCGTGTTTGTCGACTATGCCCACACCCCGGCAGGTCTGGACGTCTTGATCCGCGCGGCGCGCCCACACACAGCCGGTCAGCTGGTCGTGGTGTTCGGGTGTGGCGGCGACCGCGATCGCGGTAAGCGTCCGCTCATGGGCGAGGTGGCCGCCAAGCATGCTGACAAGGTGATTGTCACAGACGACAACCCACGCAGCGAAGACCCGGCCGCGATCCGGCAGGATGTTCTCGCGGGCGTGCCAGAGGGCATTGAAATCGGCGATCGCGGCACAGCGATCGCGCAAGCCATTGCCGACCTGCAAAAGGGCGACACGTTGCTGATTGCTGGCAAGGGCCATGAGACGGGTCAGATCATTGGCGACTCGGTGATCCCATTCAGCGATCAAGAGGCGGCGCGCACTGCCCTAGGGGGAGGCGCTGATGTTTAGTCTGCCAGGTCCCAAAACTGTGACATTTTTGTCTGCGAACGCGCGCGCCATTTCATCCACAGAATCTGCGGGTTCAGCGCGCTGGAAGCGTCTCACGTCGCGCGCGAGACCGAGGCGGAAAACTCGCTTTTCAGGAGAAGTTTGTTTGCTGCCAACGGCTTGGCGCAGCCCAGGTTCGTGGAGCCGTTTTGCTTGGCCTGTGGAAGCTTTGGGAGAACGAAAAGAGTCCGTTCCTGGCAGTGCGTCTCTGCTTGAGATTCCTAACCGAAAAGAAAGATTTAATTCCGACGTTCCGCCCTTGTTAATCCCTGCGAATACCTCCGAAATAGGAACATTCGCAGACCAGCAGCAACATCAGAATGCTGCGGCAGACGAAGTGGT